>DATBVH010000708.1:0-2709 GCA_036515395.1 Candidatus Angelobacter sp. | reverse complement strand
GTCCAAGTGTGGTGGTCGATTTTTCTCGAGTCACAACCGTTGATTCTTCCGCGGTGAGTTTGATGCTCGAGTGGAGTCGGCAATTCAACAGCAACAGCACGAAAATCTCCTTTATCCATCTGTCTCAGAGTTTGCGCAGTTTGGCAGAGCTTTACGGCGTTATCGATCTGATTCCCATTGCTGCCGATTAGTGTTTTGCTGAACGCCAAATCTAGCAGTCCTTCGTGCCGCCGGCCATCCAGATAAGCGGGGTGTCAAAGGCCTACGGCAGCGTGCGAGCGCTCCACGGGATCACGTTGGACATTTTGCAAGGGGAGTTTTTCGCGCTTCTCGGTCCAAATGGCGCGGGCAAAACCACGTTAATCAGCATTCTCGCCGGCTTGGCTCGCTGTGACAGCGGCACGCTTCGCGTCATGGGCCATGATGTGCTGACCGATTACCGCGAGGCGCGGCGCTCACTGGGCGTGGTTCCGCAGGAGCTGGTCTTTGATCCGTTTTTCACGGTGCGCGAGACCCTCCAGTTCCAATCGGGCTATTTCGGACTGGGCAGAAACAATAACTGGATCGATGAAGTGATGGCCCGCCTGGATCTGACCGACCGGGCGGATTTTAATATGCGCGCCCTCTCTGGCGGCATGAAACGCCGCGTGTTGGTGGCTCAGGCATTGGTGCACAAGCCCCCGGTGATCATTCTGGATGAACCGACCGCGGGCGTTGATGTGGAATTGCGCCA
Organism: Candidatus Angelobacter sp.; assembly: GCA_036515395.1. Taxonomy (GTDB): domain Bacteria; phylum Acidobacteriota; class Terriglobia; order Terriglobales; family Acidobacteriaceae; genus Angelobacter. The sequence goes on along the minus strand of DATBVH010000708.1, from coordinate 1,976 downwards.
AGGCCTGTGGCAATTCATCCGCCAGCTGAATGGAGATGGACACACTATTGTGCTCACGACCCACTATCTTGACGAGGCGGAGGCGCTGTGCAGCAGAGTGGGAATGCTGAAACAAGGCAAACTGGTAGCGCTCGATTCAACGCACAATCTTCTCAAAGGCTATACGGGCGCACACTTGCGCCTTCGACTTGCAAATGGCCGTTTACCTGACGTGCTTGCGCCGCTGACTGCGACGGTTCCAACCAATGGGGAATACTTGCTCGCGCTGCGTGACTACGCTGAAGTCGAATCCGTGCTCGCCGAAATTCGCAAAAGCAATCTCACGGTGTCATTCATGGAACTGGAACAACCGGACCTTGAAGAAGTGTTCGTAGAAATCATGAGGAAGGATTGACCATGGTTGTTTCCGCGCCCATGGGTGCGTTCAGTACGCTGTTCCGCAAGGAAATCACGCGTTTTTGGAAAGTCAGTTTTCAAACCGTGCTAGCGCCTGTACTAACTGCGCTGCTCTATCTGCTAATTTTCTCCCATGTACTGGAAGAGCACGTTCAGGTTTACCCCGGCGTTCGCTATACCGCCTTTCTGGTGCCCGGTCTGGCGATGATGTCGCTGTTACAAAACTCCTTTGCCAATAGCTCTTCCAGTCTGATCCAATCCAAGATCACCGGAAACATCATTTTTGTACTCTTGCCGCCAATCTCACATTTTGAATTTTTTGCCGCTTATGTATTGGCTTCTGTTGTGCGCGGTCTGATGGTTGGTTTTGGAGTCTTCGCCGTTACGGCCATTTTTGTACACGTGCCGATTGTGAAAGCTGCATGGGTTATTGTGTTCGCACTACTAGGATCCGGCTTGCTCGGCACCTTAGGGATTATTGCCGGTATCTGGGCCGAAAAATTTGACCAGCTGGCGGCGTTTCAGAATTTCATCATCGTTCCGCTTACGTTTCTTTCAGGAGTGTTCTACTCGATACACTCGCTGCCTTTGTTCTGGCAAGAGGTCTCGCATTTCAATCCCTTCTTTTACATGATTGACGGTTTTCGCTATGGATTCTTTGGTGTCTCCGATGTCTCCCCCCTGCTTAGTGTCGCGATTGTAGGCGGCTGCCTTTTGGCTTTATCATTCGGCACCTTGTCGCTGCTTAAACGTGGCTACAAACTTCGCCATTGAAGAACGGTTATGGTTACACCAGAGCAAGTCAAATCCTACATCGAGCAGAATCTTGCCTGTGATCACGTCGAGGTGTCGGGCGACGGACACCATTTTGAGGCCGTGATCGTGAGCCCGGCGTTTCGGGACCGTTCACGGGTCCAGCAGCATCAAGTTGTTTACAAGGCGCTGGGGGATCGCATGCGTGAAGAGATTCACGCGCTCTCCATGAAGACCTTTACTCCGGAAGACTGGGCTGCGCGCTAGTCTCTATCTGCCAAGTGGATAAGCTGGTCATCCAGGGCGGCGTTCCGCTAACCGGTGAAGTTCGCATTTCCGGTGCCAAGAATGCGGCACTGCCAATCCTCTGCGCGGCATTGCTTACGGGCGACACGCTGAGAGTCCAGAATATTCCTCACCTGCGCGATGTGACTACTACGCTTAGCCTTCTCGCGCAGATGGGAGTGGAGATTTCACTGGACGAGAAACTGGGAGTGGGTCTGTCTGCGGCGAAACTGCACAACCTATCTGCACCGTATGAGCTCGTGAAAACGATGCGCGCATCGATCCTGGTGCTTGGCCCTATGATCGCGCGTTATGGACAGGCCCGAGTGTCTTTGCCTGGTGGATGCGCGATAGGCCAGCGGCCGGTCGATCTTCACATCAAGGGTCTGCAAGCTCTTGGTGCGCGGATCGACATAGATCAGGGCTACATTATGGCTCGTGCCGAACGGCTCAAAGGGGCCCATATCGTCCTTGATTTGGTTACTGTCACCGGAACCGAAAATCTGATGACGGCAGCGGTATTGGCTGAGGGAATTACGGTC
>DATBVH010000707.1:0-8388 GCA_036515395.1 Candidatus Angelobacter sp. | reverse complement strand
GTTGCTGTCGGATTCTTCAGCGGTCAAGTTCGCCGTCTTCATCATTCCGACCAGTTGCACCAGTGGTTGTTCCTCTTTTTGTTTCTGTTCCGGTGTAGGCGTGGCCTGTAAATAGGCGATCTGTAATTCCGCCACAGTGGCACTGCCGGTATCCACCTGACGGCGTTTTTCCATCAGGGGTGTGGCAAAAACCCGGTTCCAATCACGCTCAGCGTCGGCCAGTTGGTCCAGAAGCTGGCGCGCGCGGGTGGAGTCTCCCAGAGCTGAGCCGTTCTCCTTGATCTCATTGATCAGTTGCTCCACTTCAGCCTGGCCGCGGGTAAGTAGGTCAGCTTCGCGCCGGTCACCGTTGAGAAGGAAGTTCCGCAGAAAAAGACGGTTCTCATTTCTCGCTTTATCCAGCTTAGAGAGGCTTTCCCCCATCGTGATCGATTGTTTGTAAATCGTCCTGGTCGTCTGCTCGTGCCGGACGGCCAGCCAGTTAAAGAGGAACGCCATGACTACGATGGCCATAATGAGGCCAAAACCCAGGTAGAGCTTGCCCGCAATTGTTTTGTTAATACGCATGTTCCGAACCTCTACGGCCGTTTTCCTGCACGGCTCGTGTTCCTTATTTCGTCTTAAAGAAGCCTTTTTTGATTCCCGATCGCCACCCTATCCGGAACCCACGTTTCCGGAACCCATTCCAAGAAGACAGGGAAAGAGCGGATAAATAAAAGCAAGGGCATGGCCACCTACGCGTGGGATTAGCACCTTTGGCACCTGAGGATCTTGAATAGGCAACAGAATCAATTACTTATGAAAGCCTGTGGATCTTGCGAACAGGGTGAAGGAGGTCTGCGGCGCTCTGAACTTGAGCGATCTCTATGATTTACGTCTCATTTCAACATTGCGGCTGATTACTTATTCTCAGTGTGAGACCCGTTCATAGGCCGATGATCCGCATTGTTCGCTTGGATTCTGGCAGGTCAATTACTTATTGACTCAAAATGAGATTCCAGAGTACCTTCAGGCTTCCTTGAAACGCATGAGACTGACGCCAAAAGCCGCTCCAGTTCGACCAAAGCCCATGCCAAAGGCATCGTTTTCCATGGATCGAGTGCTTGCGGCTTGTGCGGAGCTAGCATCCCTTCCTGCCGGGTTGCCGGCTGTTCGGCAGCACACTACAGAGGCTGTCCGAGACATTTTTCAAGCTATTGTTTCCGGAATCATGGTGCGCGAGGGCCAAAGCTATCCCGCCGCGACAGTTTGTTCAGACCCGGGCGATCCTGTAGGCGCAAAAGCGCTCATCGAGCACGCCCATCCCTATGCCACGCGGGCAATTGAGCAGAATCAGCAGCTCAGCTTCAAATTTTCCTATCGGCACAGCCAGACGGAAGCGATTTACCACGGGCTGGCGCAGCCTATCCTGACCACTGGCTCTGCCTCAGTTCTGCTGATGGTTCGTAAGAGCGCTTTCACGGCGGCGGAAATCTCCGCCTTTAGCATGATCGCCAATATGGGCCGCATGGCACTGGACAATTCCGAGTTGGCCAACCTGTATGGCGCACAAAAGCAAAAGCTCGATCAACTACTTGAAATCTCGTCCGATCTCGGAACTTCACGTCTGGAGAGCTTTTTCCCGGCTTTTGTGGTCCGTGCCGCCAACTTCCTGGACGTCTCTCGCGTCTTTATTGCGTTGGTGGATGAAGGTGAGTGCCGCCTGCGCTGGGGCTCCAGCAGAGGTACTGCAAGCCGGCTCGATATCGAAATTTCAGCAGTTGCCAGGCGCGTGCTGGATTCCCGGAACCCTCATATCAGTGAAGACATTAATCAGCTTTCGTCGACTGAGAAAACGCAGCTTCGCCGCTGGGAGTCTGACCTGAAACAATATCTTGGCATACCGCTGTTGACCGGCGATGGTCGGCAGCTCGGCGTGCTGGGGTTTCTCGATAAGAAAGACAGGACATGCTTCTCACCGGATGACGTTCGCCGGGCCCGCGTTTTAGGCGCTGAAATCACCGTGGCTCTTGAAGCGGCACAAAATCTTCAACTCTCTGACCAGCATCGCAAACGCACTGAAGACCTGATGGAAATGGCGCTGGATCTTGGCTCTGCGCTGCGCCTGCCGGACTTTGTAAAGAACTTCACGGAGCGCGTGGCCAGCATGATTGGTGCGCGCTGTGCCATCTTGTCATTGGCGCAGGGCAATAAGGTGGAAAGCGTCGGCTTTTGCGGTCCGCGGCCAGAGCGCGACCTGCAGCGCAAATTGAACGCCGCATTCTCTGAATATGCGGAGCGCCATCCTGACGTGAAGATCACCGGGAGTGGCGTTCAAGCGCTTGGCCCTGATTTGATAGCAGCCTGTGGCTGGCAGAATCTGACGCTGGTCCGGCTGGAGGGAACTGAGAGCGACCTTCTCGGCATCCTTGCACTGGCCGATATCAGCCGTGAACTGATGTCCGGCGATCTTAATTTGCTACAGGCGCTGATCGTACATGCGTCGGTCGCGTTAGAAAACTCGCGCCTGTTTACCAGGATCACGCAGTCCAGCCGCCAATGGGCGGAAATTTTCGACTCAATCTCAGATTTCATTGTGGTGCACGATGAGCATTTTGAAGTCCTGCGCGTCAACCGCTCTCTTTCGGAATTTATAGGCGTGCGTCCTGCGGAGTTGATTGGCTTGAGTATGCGCGCCTTGGTCTCGATTGCTTCCGATTCGCCGCAACCTTGTCCTTTTTGCCGCGCCGAAAATGAGTCTGACGAATACCTGCATCCCGTCCTGGAGCGCACATACCTCGTCTCAAGTTCGCGGATTCATGCCGCGCTGGATGAAGGTCTGCAAACCGTTCATGTGCTCAAAGACATCACTGACCGCCGTGAAGCCGAGCAGCGCTACCGCGAGTTATTCGATAACGTGCAGGAAGGCGTTTTCTTTGCTTCGCCTGAAGGACATTTCATTGAAGTAAATGATGCCCTGGTCCGCATGCTTGGCTATCAAACCCGCGAAGAAGTGCTGAAGCTTGATCTCCAGAGCCAGGTATATGTCTCAGCCGAGCAGCGCGACGAAATCACCCGCCAACTGCACCACCAAGGCGCCATTCGCAATTTTGAAGTGACGCTTACCCGCCGTGACGGCAGCATGATTCACGCATTGGAAAATGCCTTCGTCGTAAAAGACGGCCAGGGCAAGATCATGCAGTACCGTGGCGTTTTCCTCGACATCACTGAGGTCAAAAACTTTCAGGCGCAATTGCAGCGTGAGCGCGACTTTACCAGCAAGATATTGAACAACACGCAAACCATGATCATGGTGGCGGATACCGCGGGTTTGATCAGCTATGCCAACCAGCGAGTTTATGAAGGCGGCGGGTTTGAGCAGAACGAATTGGTCGGCCACCGTCTGGACCGCATTATCTCTCTTTCACATAAAAAGACATTTGCTGAAGCTTTTGACGCCAGCCTACATGGCCTGCAATCGGACAATTTGGAACTGATGATCACGCGCGGCAACGGCACGCAAGGCAAGTTTTCCGTGAATCTGAGCCCCATGCGTGATGATCGCGGCGAGGTCAGCAGTGTCGTGGTTCTGATGACCGACATCACAGATACCTCAATGATTCAGGCCAAGCTGATGCATACGGAAAAAATGGCTGCTGTAGGACAGCTTGTTTCCGGCGTGGCGCATGAGGTCAATAACCCTCTTACTGCCATCATGGGATTCTCTGATCTGCTGATGGAAAACCCTGACGTCCCGGGCAGCGCGCGCAAAGATCTGCAAGTGATTCTGGAAGAGGCGCAGCGCACCAAAGAGATTGTGCAAAATCTGCTGAGCTTTGCCCGCCAGCGTCCGCCGCAGCGCCAGCCGCTACAGATCAATAACATTCTGCGCAAGACCATCGCACTTCGTTCTTATGATTTCGCTAATCACGGCGTGCAGATCGTTGAGAAATTTGATTCGCGCCTGCCTGACCTGATCGGCGATTCGCATCAACTACAGCAAGTATTCCTCAATATCCTCAACAATGCGTATGACGCAGTACAGTCCGCAGGACGGCCTGGTCTGATTGAGATTGAAACCATCCAGGATGGCGGCTGGGTCGAGATCCTGTTCCGCGATAATGGTGAAGGCATACAGCATCCGGAGCGCATCTTTGATCCGTTCTTTACTACCAAGGAAGTTGGGCAGGGAACCGGCCTGGGATTGAGCATCTGCTATGGAATTGTGCGCGAGCATGAAGGCGAGATTCTTTGCGCCAACAATCAGGAGACGCAAGGCGCGACATTCAGCGTGCGCTTGCCTGTCCGCACCAGGACAGATTTGAAGCTGGTCGTTACTGCAGGAGCCAAACAATGAACTCCGGCGCTGCAACGCTCGCACGCTTGCCTCTGTTGCTCATTGAGGATGAGCGCTCGGTGATGGATTTTATCCGCACGGCGTTGGAACGCAACGGCTATGCTTGCAGCACGGCGAACTCGGCAGCGGAAGGCATTCGCACCTTGGAAACAGGAAGCTTTGGCGGGATTATCTCCGATATGCGCACTCCGGGCGGAGCCAGCGGCGCAGACGTGCATTCCTGGATTGTTCTGCACCGGCCGGAGTTGAAAGACCGCATGCTTTTTATCACCGGCGATACGGTGAATGAAAATACCATGAAGGCTTTGCAGAGCACCGGAGTGCCGTACATCGAAAAGCCTTTCCGAGTGCAGGAGCTGATCAATATTGTGGAAAGGATTTTCGGCAAAGCAGAATGACGAGTGACGCTAAAATCCGGTTCATGATCGTGGACGATCATCCGAGCATTCGCAAACTCTGCATGACCGTGGGGGCCTCTTTGGGCTTCAACTGTGTCGAGGCTGAAAGCGCGGTTGCCGCGCTGGCCCAACTGGAAAATGATTCACCCGATATCATCCTTGCTGATCTGATGATGCCCAACATGACGGGCCTGGAATTTCTGCCGCGCGTGAAAGAGTTGTTGCCTCGAACGGAAGTCGCCATTATGACCGGCCATGCCTCCATTGAGACGGCGGTGCAAGCTATGAAGCTGGGCGCTTATGACTACATCACCAAGCCTTTCCGTATTGAAGAACTCAAGCTGCTGTTGCAGCGCATGGCAGAAAAAATCAGTCTGGTGGCCGAAAACCAGTTCCTGCGCGAACGCGTGAACGCCGAAATGGAACTCAGCGGCATTGTTGGTTCGTCCCACAAAATTCAGGAAGTGTTGCGGATGATTGCCCGGCTGAAAGATACACGCACGCCTGTGTTGATTACCGGCGAAAGCGGTACTGGCAAAGAGCTGGTGGCGCGGGCGATTCATTATCGCGGCCTGCTGTCCAAGCGACCGTTCGTCGCGGTGGATTGCGGTTCGCTGGTGCCTACTTTGATTGAAAGCGAATTGTTTGGCTATGAGAAAGGCGCATTTACCGGCGCTAATCGCTCCAAGGAAGGGCTATTCCAGTCGGCCAATGGCGGAACAATCTTTCTCGATGAGATTGGCGAACTTTCTCCGGAATTGCAGGCCAAACTGTTGCGCGTGCTGCAAGAAAAAGAAGTGCGCCCCGTGGGCAGCAATCAGAAGTTCAAAGTCGATGTGCGCGTGATTGCCGCTACCAATCGTGATCTTGAGGCAGCACAAAGAGAGGGCGCATTTCGCAAGGACCTTTATTTCCGTTTGAATGTAGTCACGCTCAATCTGCCGCCGTTGCGGGAAAGAAGGTCTGATGTTGCGCCGCTTGTTCACTACTTCCTTGATCGCTTTGTTCCCGGCAAAAACATCTCGATTTCTCCTGCGGCCATGAAGACAATGTTCCAGTACGACTGGCCGGGCAATGTGCGCGAGTTGGAAAACTGCATAGAGCGCGCCGTGGCGCTGGGCGATCAGGAAATGATCGAGGTATCTGATCTGCCTCCGGCTGTGCGCCAGCAACCAGCGCAGAATGTCTCTGCGGAAACAGCAATCTTTGCCGATGAAGCGGCTGGATCTTCAAATACCGACTTGGAAGAACTGGAACGAGAGACAATTCAACGGGTTTTTGAACAAGTCCGTGGCGATAAGGCCCGTGCCAGAGCAATGCTTGGGATCAGCCGGGCTACTTTGTATCGCAAACTCAAGCGCTACAACATCGGTTTTGCAAAGGCGGCGTCAGCAGCCCCTTGAGACAGCTAGCCTGAGACGCTGTTTCATCCTGAGACACTTTTCCTCATCCGATTAGCGGATGAAAAAATGTGCATCTTCGGAATCAACAGGTTAGTTCAACTAGGGTTTGGCCTGGGTCTTGCTCTAAGTGTTTTAGCTAAGTTTTTGGGAATAGATCAGGAACAAACTGAAAGTACTTGCATCGCCAGGAAATCTCTTGCACTGTTTTGGCGGAGAGACGTAGTTTCGCGACTTAAAGATTCGCGGCTTAAAATAATGACGACAACAACAGCTACGCTCAATCTGGATGAGGTTGCCGAATTCTGGCGCATTGCGCGTCGGCTGTACTCCGTCTATATCGAACTGGACCGCACCTTTGAGCTCGACGTACCCACCTGTCGGGAACTTGAAGACGCCGTTGACAGTCCTGAATCCGATGCGCGGGAGCGTGTGCTGCAATGGTTCGAAGATATTGACGGCCATGTGCAAGTCTGGCAATTACGGCAGCTGCTGCAAAGCACCAGCCTGCAGAATGAAGAGAACCTGCGTTACCTGATCGTCCGTCACCTGAACAAGAAGCAGAAAGGCGAAGCGGACAAAGACAAAATCGATTTTCTGCTGGTGCAATACTTCGCTCATTCCGCGCCGCATGGATTAGCTGATACCTCGTTGGAGGAAGTGGCTCGAGTGCTTGAACCGGCTATGGGAAAAGCGCCTCAGGCTTTTCCTGAGTGGGCTTCGAGTCTCGACTCCAAGCTGCGCAAGCTAAATGAATCCAACAGTCTGGAAGAGCTGCAGAATTCCGGAGCTCTTCAGGAAGTTCGCGAGTTAAAGCTGGCTGTGGGCGACGAGTATTTTGAGCCCGGTTTCCTTGTGGCTTTCACGCGCTTCAATTTCTTGGCGCGACGCGCTTTTTTCCGCGCCATGCATCTTGATCTGCATGCCATTCGTGAATCAGTGAACGAACTCGAGCGGCTGGGATTTGCCAGAGTAGATTGCCGCGATGCCGGCCTAACGGAAAGTGAATCGCTGGAGCAGGTTAGGCACGTTGTTCATCAATGGAAAACGCCTTTCCGCGCTCCCTATTCCGGTGGTTCGTCGTTCCTGCAACTGATTCTTTTGCGCCACTGTTTGCAGCACGCTTTGAAAAGTACCGGTGTGAACGCAGAACCTGTCCCTCCGGTGCCACAGCCGATCCCAACGCAGGCTCAAGCGCCTGCTGATGGGAAGCCTGCATCAGCAAAAGCAATACATGTTCAAGCTGCTGCTGCAGCGGCGGTCGCTAAAGAGAATCAACAGGTCCATGCGATCCATGCCGAACCATTGGATCTGGTTTCACCTCCGGCGCACAGCAGCGCTGACACCGCTGGTACAGAAGAGCAGGCCGATGAAGATAACTATCTAGCACGTTGCGTTACAGACATCGCGGAACAGTTAAAATCCGTGCCGGCAAAAAACTTTCCGGCTGTCACGCCAATTGTCCTGGGGGGATGCAAGCTGTTGATTGCCACTTGGGAAGCGCAGGCTTTTGTACAGGACGATGAGACCTCCAAAGCATTGCAGCGTACCGTTGCGGCGCGAACGATTTTGCATGTCTGTGTGGAACGCCATAAGAAGAATGAAGCAACCGACCTTGCCGCCGCCATGGACATTGCCCGCGCCCAGGTTGAAGAAATGAAACAACATGTGGAAGCTGCAAAAGAAGCCAAGAACATTGATGCGGCGGTGAACCTGGCGGCAACCAGCAAACGCCTTTCGTCATTGATTGCCGAATGCGAAAAGGCGGGTAGTTAGGAAGCCTTCCGGCCGCAGAACTCCTCAAGATTTGAGAATTTGTCTCAGGGTGAGACAGGCCGCTCTTCTCCAGTGACCGCATCGATCCAGTAAGTTGGATCAGATCTAATCCAACCTATTGATAATAAAAAGCTTGTTCTCTTTCCAGGATTCCTGCCCCACCCCCGCAGCTTGGCTGCGCAATTGCAATACCTATATGGATACCAAAGGGCAGGGGTTCGTCCGTTTTGACCAAGATTCTGATAGTCGATGATTCACCAGCCGAGGTCAAGCTGATGCAGTCGGTACTGGACCGTGCCGGATACATGTCGGTTTCAGTTCATGATCCTATGCGCCTGGAACAGACGATCGACATCGAACGCCCCAACTTGATCCTGATGGACGTAGTCATGCCGCAGCGAAACGGGTTCCAGGCGTGCCGCGAATTGAAAGGCAACGCCGACTATGCGCGCATTCCGGTGATCATGGTGAGTTCCAA
>DATBVH010000706.1:0-5391 GCA_036515395.1 Candidatus Angelobacter sp. | reverse complement strand
GTCCAATCAGGCTTGACCACTGAATTCCTGATTCGGAACTTAGTGGGACGGGGGGCCGCCACCGTGAAACTGGCTGTCCTTCTGGACAAGCAATCCGCGCGCCGTGTGTCCCTGCAGCCGGATTACTTTGGTTTTCTCATGAACGAGAATTTTGTCGTAGGCTATGGGTTGGGGGAGCGGCATTTGGGCCGTAACCTGCCCTACATAGCTGGACGGGCTGAATCTGGGGTAATTCCTTAAGCATGTCTTAAGCGGTTTTACCGCCCCCAGAGTGGCGGGAATGGGTATAAAATCGTTGGGAGTGGGAAAGTTTAAGTCCAAAGCCCAATCGTTCGGCATCTAATCGGTATCAACCCCTGCGTTTCAAGGGCTCGGGGAACCTTTTTCATGGCAAAACGTCTGTTATACATACGACGTTCTTTAAAAGTTATGAGTTGTGCAGGTCGGCGGACACGTGTTCTGACCGGGAAATCCAGGAGCAATCAGTGAATTCGACATTTAAAACGGTGATCTTGTGGGTGACGCTGGTAGCGGTCGCCGTCGTCCTTTGGAGAATGATTCAAGGCGGTCCAAACGCCGGCAAAGATAACGAAATTGCCTACACCCAATTCATGTCGGAGCTCAATCAGGGCAATGTTGCTGACGTGACAATCGAAGGGAACGTGGCGCGGGGCAAGCTGAAAAATGGCAGTATGTACCATTCCGTGGTTCCAGCCACGAATCCCGCTTTGTTGAAGGCGCTTGACGACCATACGAAGGAAACCAAGACCACCTTTAAAGATAGCCAGGGATGGAACTGGCCCATGGCCATTATCCAGTTCTCGCCTTTCATATTGCTGGGTGTGTTGTGGTTTGTGATGATCCGGCAAATGCAGACTGGCGGCAACAAGGCCTTGAGTTTTGGCAAGAGCCGGGCTCGTCTGCTCTCTATGCAGCAGAAGAAGATTACGTTTAAAGACGTAGCGGGCGTGGATGAAGCCAAGGAAGAGCTGCGCGAAATCATCGAGTTCCTGCGCGAAGCACAGAAGTTCCAGAAGCTTGGCGGACGCATTCCCAAAGGCGTATTGCTGGTCGGCCATCCGGGAACCGGTAAAACCTTGCTGGCGCGCGCCGTTGCCGGTGAAGCCAATGTACCTTTCTTCAGCATCTCCGGTTCAGACTTCGTTGAGATGTTCGTGGGCGTGGGCGCAAGCCGCGTCCGCGATCTGTTTGAGCAGGGCAAGAAGAACGCTCCTTGCATCATCTTCATCGACGAAATTGATGCCGTTGGACGCCATCGCGGCGCAGGCCTGGGCGGCGGACACGATGAGCGCGAGCAGACACTCAACCAGTTGCTGGTCGAGATGGACGGTTTTGAATCGAATGAAGGCGTGATCCTGATCGCCGCAACCAACCGGCCTGACGTGCTCGATCCAGCTCTGTTGCGTCCGGGACGCTTTGATCGCCGCGTTGTGGTTCCACTTCCTGATGTTCGCGGACGTGAAGAAATTCTCCGCGTGCATACCCGCAAGATTCCTTTGGCGGATGACGTTGATCTCTCCATCCTGGCGCGCGGCACACCGGGTTTCTCCGGGGCCGAGCTTTCCAACATGGTGAATGAAGCGGCGCTAAACGCGGCCCGCAACAATCGTAAATCCGTGCTGATGTATGACTTTGAGCTGGCCAAAGACAAGGTCTTGATGGGCGCGGAGCGCAAGAGCCTGCTGCTTACGGAAGAAGAAAAGAAGGTCACGGCGTATCACGAAGCAGGCCACGCAATTGTCGCGGCGCTGATGCCGCACGCCGATCCGCTGCATAAAGTCACGATTATCCCGCGCGGAATGGCTTTGGGCGTGACCATGCAGTTGCCGGAAACTGACAAGCACAACTACACACTCGACTACCTCAACACGCAGATTGCCGTAATGATGGGCGGCCGCCTGGCGGAAGAAATCTTCCTGAATCAGATGTCTACGGGAGCCGGCAATGACATTGAGCGCGCCACGGAAATGTCGCGCAAGATGGTATGCGAATGGGGCATGAGCAGCCTGGGACCGCTGACCTTCGGCAAAAAAGAAGAGCAGATCTTCCTGGGACGCGAACTTTCACAGCATCGCGACTTCAGTGAAGAGACTGCGCGCGAGATCGATTCTGAAGTTCGCCGCCTGGTTAATACCGGCTATGAGAAAGCCAAGGCCATCATCCTGGAAAACCGTGATGCCATGGTCCGCATAGCGCTGGCCTTGCTGGAGCGTGAAGTGCTGGATGCCAACGAGTTGAAGCTTATTCTTGAAGGCAAGCAGCTTCCCGCTCGCGTCATTCCGCAAAAGGGTGATGGAGACGGCGTACAGCAGGTGCTAAAGCCGGAGCCGGGCAGAACGCCAGGAATCGCGCCGGGAAAACCTTCTCCAGCGTAAACGTTTCAAGATACCTAATAGACGGGGCAGCTTCGGCTGCCCTGTTGCTTTTACCTAAGATTTCCGTTTCCCAGCCGATGGATAAGGTATCGCCGAAGTTAGCTGGGATTTTCCTTTCTCCACAACGTCTTGAAGCTCCAGCCTTGTAAAATCCATAAGCCATCTGAGCAAAACAATTGCATATTCAAGTTGCAAGGCGTATTTGTTATGAGCTTAATCACCGAGGGAGTTCTGATATGTTAAGCCGCAAAGCCATTCTGTGTGTAATCCTGCTGTTCGCTTCAACTCTGGTAACAACCGCCACGGCGCAGACCGCGGCGCAACCAAAGAGCAGCCCTGCACCGGAAAAAGTGATTGCTATCCACGCCGCGAACTTGATTGATGGCACATCGAATCAGGTCCAGCACAACGTGCTGGTTGTGATCAAGGGAAACAAGATTGAAAGCGTTAACAGCGGCGGCAATCCGCCGGCAGGAGCCACTGTCATCAACCTGCCCGCCGACGTGACGGTACTCCCCGGACTGATCGATACCCACACACACATTTTTCTTCAGGGAGAAGATCCGGCTGAAGGCGGCTATGACATTCAGCTGTTGAAGCATCCTTCATCGTACCGGGCCGCACGGGCCGCTGTGGCGGCGCGGCGGGCGCTGGAGCAGGGATTTACCACGCTGCGCGACGTTGAAACTGAAGGCGCAGGGTACGGTGACGTGGGAATCAAAGAGGCGATCAATGCCGGATTCATTCCCGGTCCTCGAATGCTGGTTGTAACTCGCGCCATCTCAGTAACCGGCGGATATCCCTTGGAAGGCTATAACCCTGATATTGTGGTGCCAAAAGGCGCACAGCTTGGCGATGGTCCCGTAGAACTGCGCAAGATTACGCGGCAGCAGCTTGAAAACGGCGCGGACTGGATCAAGGTTTATATGACGCACCGCTCATGGGTGGATAAAGAAGGCCACTTGGTTTCTCAACCAACATTGACGGTAGAAGAACTAAAGGCTGTGGTGGATGAAGCTCATGGCCAGCAGAAGAAGGTCGCGTGCCATGCCTATAGCGGTATCGGCCTGCATCGAGCGCTGGATGGTGGTTGCGATTCCATTGAGCATGGCCTGTCTCTGGACGATGCTGCCATCGCGCAGATGCTCAAGCAGGGAACCTGGTATGTGCCGACTCTAGGCGTTTACTACACGGACTGGTCTCCGGAAAACACTGAGGACGGCAAACGTGACCGTGCCCGCGCTAACGAACATGAAGTCTCATTCAAGAAGGCGCTGAAGGCCGGAGTGAAAATTGCTTTCGGCACCGACATGGGGGGCATTCCGTGGACGGAGCCCATCGCGAACGAATTTGGCCTGATGGTGAAGTTCGGCATGTCGCCGATGGATGCCATCAAGGCAGCAACTTCCACTGCCGCCAATTTATTAGATATGAAAGGCGATATTGGCGTAATCGCGCCGGGAGCATTTGCGGACGTCATAGCGGTTCAGGGTGACCCGCTGGCAAATGTCGAAGCGCTTAAAATCGTGAAGTTTGTGATGAAAGACGGCAACGTTTTTAAGCAATAGAATCCGCGGCTTTGTAAGCCGCCGGAAACATAAAAGATTGTTCGTCTAAAAGATTTGGAGTCCGAGGAGAAACTTCGATCAGCATGAAAAATACTGGTTCGTCATCTGTAACCATGGCAGTGGCACGGATCGTGGTGGGCGTAATGTTTCTGTTCTTTGCGCAATACAAACTGATGGGGCATGACTTTGCCCACGGTGGTTACGCGAAATATGTCACAGGATACGTGCAGGAAAGCGCCGTGCCTGCCTATAAGCCATTTCTGCGCGCGACTCTGAAATATCCAACCGCGTCTGGTTATGCCGTGGGAGTGGCGGAGTTGCTGATCGGGCTTTCCATGGTGTTGGGATTCTGGGTGCGTCCTTTTGCCATAGTGGGCGCGCTGTTTATGGCCAACCTGCTGCTTTCCACCTGGATGCTGCCGCAGGGCGTTCCGCTCTGGCGATATTTTGGCAACGAGTTGGACAATATAGGACTGCTGCTGTTGTTCCTGATATTTTTTGCCCATAATGCAGGCCAGACACTGGGGCTGGACAAAGGAAAATAATCTCGCTGGTGCTTCATCACGCGATCTTCCTGCCGAAGCAAATTGCTCCATTTAGGCGTAAGTCCTCGGTCTCACAGTTTCCGTCTAAGAGACATCACGTTACAAGACCTCTGCTCGTAGTTACCGAAAGGAACTTGTCTTACCTGCTACAAAAGTGCAGCATGGCAGTAGCAGGCCAGGGATTTGCCAGTGCCACGGGGGAGAAGCAGACCAATGTCGGAAAAGCCATTTGACCCATCGTTGCTAAGGTCCCCCGCGCCTGCCCAACAGACTGTCAAAGACGCACAGAAATTTCTTGCCTCCATCGTTGAGTATTCCGAAGACGCAATCATTGGGTGCACGCCGGAAGGAATCATTGTGAGCTGGAACCGGGCAGCGCAAAAGCTGTTTGGTTTCAGTGCAGAAGAAATTGTCGGAGAGAACATCGTAACGTTGGCAATCGATGAGGCGAAACCAGCCGCGAATGCTGCCATTCAGCGCATGCAGCGAGGCCAAACCGTATTTCCTTTTGACAGCTTTTGCCTGACCAAAGACGGATGCCACATTGAAATCAGTTGTTCTGCATCGCCTGTGAAAGATGCGGACGGAACACTGATGGGTGTTGCAGCGATTATCAGGGACATAAGTGAACGCAAGCGCGCCGATGAAGCGCGGGCCCTTGTGGCAGCGGTAGTGGAATTCTCTGAAGAAGGAATACTTGCCGTTTCCCTTGACAAAAAGGTCCTGAGCTGGAATCGCGGGGCTGAGGCCATTTACGGATTTTCGGCTGAAGAGGTTCTGGGGAAATCTGTCTTCTCCACCTATGTTCCACCGGAGCACATGGAAGAATATGACAAATTCTTTGCGCGGGTTCTGGCAGGCGAAACCCTGGTTAGATTCGAA
>DATBVH010000705.1:0-4026 GCA_036515395.1 Candidatus Angelobacter sp. | reverse complement strand
ACGGTTGAACCTGAGTACTCTGACTGGAAGACGGGCAACTACCGTCGCATCAAGCGATGGCCGCTCATCCGCAGTCAGCCACACAATGCCTGATATGTGGTGGCATCACAACTTCCTGCCCCATCCTTTACAGTTTTTGTGAAGGGTGGGATTCCAAACGCGGGCAGCTCTATTTTCCAATCGCCAGCGAGGTGCCGAACACGCCCGTGGCTATATTGGGAGCGCTTGCGGCGGAAAATGGCGGAGCATAAATTCTAATGGCGCCCATGTCCGGTGGGCCCGTGTTTCCGCTAAGGCCCGCGTACAGGTTTCCGCTGCTGTCCACGGCCACCCCGTTGCCGGTTGCGGAGCCGCCAGAAATGCCGTTGCTGATAAAAAATGCGAACGAGCTGGCCGCGGTGATCGGCAGATTGTAAACGTCGATTCTTGATTGGCTGACCTGCGAGGCGACAACGAATAACTGCGTACCGCTGATCGCCATTTGACGATAGGAAGAAGCAGGGAGCGCCACGGTTGCAATGGGGAGACCGGTGTAAGGCGGGGCGTAAACCAACAGGTTGCTGCCGGCCACGCCGCCGGGCGAATTACTAACGATCAGATTATTGGCGGAATCAAGCGCCACACCATCACTACTAGTAAGGTTAACGCTGGTAATTACCTGCGACGCCGTGCTGGCCGAAGTGAAAGGATGGGTGAAGACATTAATGCTGTTGCCGTTGGTCGTCGCAAACAGATCGCCCGCGCTGTTAAAGGCCAGATTATCGACCGAGGTTGAGGTACCGTTCTTAAATGTCGCCGATGCGGAGGCTGAGGCAGTTATCGGTCCGTTGAAGATCGAGATGCTGCCGCCAGAGGCCCCTACCGCGACATTACCAGCGGAATCCACCGCCACAGCGGAAACATCGCTGGCTGTGGGGAGCGACAGGGTTGCGGACGGCGCGGAGCTCGTAACAGGCAGCGCGAATTGAAGAGCGTGGCCGGTGGTGCCACTGGTATACAAATGCTGCGTCGCAGGTGGCGGCCCTGGCACTGGCGACTTGGTTGAGCCGCCACATGCAGCCAGGCATGCGATGAAAGCAGCCGCGAACAGGCAAAGTGCCCACCGAGAAGAACAGTACAATAAAAACCTTTCGCGATAGACAAGGCATCTGGGACCAGCATAGTTATGCTGAAGCATGAACTATTTTGGCTGAAGATCATCAAGATTTACAAGCTCATAGCTATCGCTAAACGCTGTTGGAAGAAGCCGCACCTCCAAGGGCGATCTGTTTGCCGATGACCAACAGCAACATCATCAATGTCTTCCCCTATCCTCATCACTTCGGCCAGCATGGGCAAACAATTTCAAGGGACAACTCTAATATCAATATCCTTTTAATCGTTGAAACTTAATTATCGATAACGAGAGCACCACAACTACTTCGCGCCATCCCCGCGCTTCTTCTTCACATCAAATTTTCTGTGACACCGCCGAAGGAGTTTTTCATCCATGAAAAAAAGCCTATTCGCCCTGCTGGTGCTGGGACTCATAACCGTTGGCTGTACCAGCACAAACAAAGCGTCCACGCCGGATACTGCTGCTCAGCCGAATTCCGGGGCCTCTGCTTCCAGCCCTTCCACCAACTCTGATCAGGACTTTATAACCAAGGCAGCTCAAGGCAACAGCGCTGAAGTCGCGCTGGGAAAAATCGTTGCCGCCAAGACCAGAAATCCCAACGTAAAGCAATTCGCTCAGATGATGGTGAAAGACCACACCACGGCGCTGGATCAGTTGCAGGAACTCGCGCAGACCAAGAACCTCAATTTCAATGACAATCTGACCGATGATGCCAAAGCGCTGCAGACAAAAGCTTTCCAGTGACACTGGCAAGCAGTTGGATAAGGACTATATGGACAATATGGTTGAAGACCACCAGAAAGACGTTCAGGAATTTACCGACCGGTCACAGAACGCCAAAGATCCTGACGTGAAGCAATGGGCAAGCAAGACGCTGCCGATACTGCAAAATCACCTGGAAAAAGCCCAGCAGATCGATGCCAAGCTGAATAAAGACAGCACCCGGCTCCATTCCAAGCAGTGACAGCAGGCAGGCAATAATTCGCTTAAACAAATAACGACATCGCTTAAGTCCAATGCATTTTATAGCTTTTCTTACACTTTTGCAGCCCTCTGCTTAGAAGGCAGAGGGGCATATGATGTCGGCTGTAGGCTGCTGTTGTATTATCAGCAATGATTAGCCATCTTATCATTGGCTTCATTTGACGTATTATTGCTGTATTGACTGTCATAAGTTTATTTTTAAACATTCCCTATGTATCGCTAAAAATATAGACTAGTGGAAATTCATGAAATCTTATTGGTTTGGCGCCCTCATGCATATAACAAAACAATGCTACTTAACGATATACACTCGCTCTACTGTGGCCCTGTAATAGTCCTTCCAGTGACATTTCCTGGGCAGATCGCATTGAGCGCTTCTGCTTTGGCGGCTATGCGAATTCTGGAATAATAGCGCGACATTTTGATCGACTGATGGCCAGCAATCGACATGATTGTTTCATCTGGCGCTCCCGATTCAAAAAGCTTCGTGATGATCTGGTTGCGGAAGTTTCGTGGCTGTAGCCACTCCAAGCCGGTTTTTTTGCGCATCGTCCTAAAAGCTGACCGTATAAAGTAAGGCGACGCCGGCTTGGTCACGTCATAGCTCCCACGCTTCAGCCGATACGGAAAAATGTAATGGTCCCGATGCCAGGCTCCCAGGCGTTTTGCCCGTTCCACGATCCTGTGCACTTGTTTCACAGCCACTACATTCAGCGGCACCACGCGCGCGCGAAATTCATTTTTCACTTTAGTATCCGGGATATGGATTGTTGGCGGCTCATGCTCCAGAAAGATATCTTTCATCTGCAAGTGGCGCAGCTCAATTCCCATTGCCGACGTATTATTCGTCAGCGAAACCGCCCAGTACGCCACGCTCCAGTCTGGATTGCCGGCCACTACGCGAAAGAATCTTTCTTCTTCTTCCGCAGTCAAGACTTTCGGCGGCGTCCAGTTAGGCAGCGGCAGCGGCTTATAATGCTTGTCGATCAGGTCCCACAAATCGGCTGCCTTCAAAATCTGCGCCAGCGTATTCAGCTCATGGTTCACGCAGGACGCTCCTGCTTCCATCCGCCTTTGCCGCTGGTATTCCAGAAAATGGCCAATATGAATTTGTGACAGCAACATGCCCGCAAATATCTTCTTCAGATTTCGGACATACCATTCATACATCTCAATTGTCCGAGGCTTTTTGCTGTGCATTTTCTTAATCTCCAGCCAGTGCGTGGCTGCTTCCTCAAAAGGAAGTGTACGAAACTGCAATGGCGTCATCGCTCTCATAGGTTCAGGCCTTGCTTTGCGGCGCTCCGGCCGTAGGAAGTAGCCGGGAGAACCGCGTACTTGGGTTCAACGTCATTCTATGAGATTCGTGCTTTATTCGCTACTACAAAATCTAGTCAGCTCTGGGATCATCATCCACAACATATAGTTTTTGCGCCAAAGCGCTAAGCGAAACCGCGGGAATCTATCTCGATTTCACCACAGCTCGCCTGATATGCCCCTTTGCCTTTCTAGCTTTTATCTCTCGATAGCCGGCTCTAACGACGTACTCACGGGCATGAGCGCCATCACGCTCTCAGGCGTGACTTCCTTGGCAGCTGCGTCATGCGCCGCCTGAATCGCAATCGCCGCAAGATTGCCGAATGCCGCTGTCAGGCGCTCTGCGGTGGCCGCATCGAACTCGCCCGCTGCCCCATCCGGCGCGACTGCACCAAGGATCTGCTCGATGAATAACGCTGCGTCGGTCACCGTCTTCAGCGTCTGTTTCAGTTTATCTGCCGTGGAAATGCTGGTTATAGGATTTGTTGCCAAGATTGCACCTCGTGAAAATCGGCATTTAGTATTTAGTATTTGGTATTTAGTACTTGGTGGAAGAGGGATCATTTCTGGCCGAGAAAGTTCGGTGATTATTTTCTCCGGGGCTTCAG
>DATBVH010000704.1:0-3052 GCA_036515395.1 Candidatus Angelobacter sp. | reverse complement strand
GCGCCGAACATCTGCTCCAAGCGCTGGATTTTTGAGCAGTACGATTCCATGGTGCAGTCGAACACCGTAGAAGGGCCGGGCGCGGACGCAGGGCTGATGCGTATTAAAGGATCGAAGCGTGCGCTGGCGATGGCGCTGGACGGCAATGGACGCTGGTGCTGGCTTGATCCCAAGTTGGGCGCGATGCACGCGGTAGCGGAGTCGGCGCGCAACGTTTCATGCACCGGGGCAACGCCCGTAGCGGCGACGAACTGCCTGAACTTTGGCAATCCGGAGAAACCGCAGATCATGTGGCAGTTCTCTCAAGTCGTCGATGGCCTGACCGAAGCCTGCACTGCGCTGGAGACGCCCATTACCGGCGGCAACGTGAGCCTCTATAACGAGACGCTGGGCGAAGGCATTTATCCCACGCCGGTGATCGGCATTGTGGGTACGCTGGAAAACGTGGATGACGCCATGACGTTTTATTTCCGCCAGCCGGAGCGCGATGTGTGGTTGCTGAGCGGAGCTGCGACGGACCAAGCCAATGCGGAAGCGGAGTTTGGATCATCAGAATATGCGAAGGAAATTGTGGGGCAGATTTGGGGTGTGCCGCCCGCGCTCGACCTCAAACAGGAAGCGGTGCTGCAAAAGTGCCTGCGTGAGCTGATCCACAGCCACGCGATTGAGTCAGCGCATGACTGCTCTGAGGGCGGCCTGGCTGTGGCGCTGGCAGAGGCCTGCTTTGTAAAGCCGAAGCCTGGAGCGGCAGGACCTTACGTCGGCGCGGAGGTTGACCTTAACTCCAATGGTATCTTCGCGGAAGGCGTTTTATTTGGCGAAACGGCCAGCCGGGTGGTGATAAGTTGCGACCGGAAAAAGGCTGAAATCATCCAACAAATAGCGGTAAGATGGGGCGTACGGGCGGACCGGATTGGCCGCACGATTCCTGAAAAACTAGTGATTTCCATTGACGGCGGGCAGGCGGTCTCAGGAAAGGTGTCTGATCTGCGGCAGGTCTGGGACACATCATTATTGAAGGCCCTGCACGTGGACGCGCCGGAACATCTGGTACCGGAAGTGTTGCAGAAGAGCTGAAAAGAAGCAATTAGCAGCTGGCAATTGGCAATTAGCCAAAAGGAACCAACCAAGCCGCGAGCCCGACTTGCGTGGCGAGCGGCAAGCAACAGGCGCAGCGCACACTTAACTGGAAGATGAACCCAAGCGGTCTGGAGCGAAGCGACAGAAAATGAAGCCCGACAAATTCAAAGACGAATGCGGCGTGATGGCGGTGCACAATCACCTTGAAGCCTCCACCATGGCGTACCTTGGTCTGCACCAGTTGCAGCATCGTGGACAGGAATCCGCCGGCGTGGTGTCGTCCAATGGCGAGCGTCTTTTCATGCACAAAGCCATGGGAGAGGTAGCGGAAATCTTCACTGAAGCCGTGCTCGAAAAACTCCCGGGCAATCTGGCTATCGGACATACGCGGTATTCCACCTCGGGTGATTCTGCCGTGCTCAACGCGCAGCCCATCATGGTGGACTGCAACAAGGGCATGATCGCCCTCGCGCATAACGGCAACCTGGTCAATGCCAATGAAATCCGTAGCCGACTGGAAGCGCAAGGCTCAATCTTCCAGACCACCAGCGACACAGAAGTGATCGTGCATCTGATCGCGCAGTCCAAAGAACAAACGCTGCCGGAAGCTGTTTGCGACGCCCTGCGCCGGATTGAAGGCGCATTTTCCCTGGTCATGATGACGCGCGACCGTGTCTTTGCTATTCGCGATCCACGCGGCTTTCGTCCGCTTTCCATGGGACGCATTCCCCACGGCGGCCCTTTGGGCGATACAGTCGTTTTCGCCTCAGAGACTTGCGCGTTTGACCTGATCGGCGCCGTCTATGAGCGCGACGTCAAGCCCGGTGAGATGGTCGTCGTCGGTCCTGAAGGCACGTTTTCGCGTTTCTTTGCGTCAGAGATGAAGCAGTCAGCCTGCATCTTTGAGCACGTATATTTCTCGCGTCCAGATAGCGTCGTCTTTGGACGCTCCGTGCAAGCCAGCCGAGAAGCCATGGGCCGGCAGTTGGCCAAGGAGTCGCCCGTTGAAGCTGATCTCGTGGTGCCCGTGCCTGACTCCGGCGTCGCGGCCGCGCTGGGATATTCGTCAGAATCGTTGCTGCCGTTCCGATTCGGGCTGATCCGCAATCATTACGTCGGACGCACATTCATTGAGCCGGAGCAGCGCGTTCGCGACTTCGGCGTAAAGCTCAAGCTCAACCCTATCCGCAGCCTGCTCACCGGCAAGCGGATAATCCTGGTGGACGATTCCATTGTTCGCGGCACTACCAGCCGCAAGATCGTCCGCATGGTGCGCGACGCCGGCGCAAAAGAAGTTCACGTACGCATCTCCTGCCCGCCCACCATTTCTCCGTGCTATTACGGCGTGGACACGCCCTCCAAGGGCCAGCTGATTGCTTCCAACAAGTCGCTGGAACAAATCCGCGACTATATCGGCGCCGACTCGCTGGCGTATCTCTCTCTTGAAGGCCTCCGCCAGGCCTGCGCTGAAGGCGAGAAGACGACGTATTGCTCCTCCTGCTATACCGGCGTCTACCCCACGGACTTCATTCCGCTCGACAAGATCCAGCCCGTGGCCGCAGAGAAACCGTAAAGTCTTGCCTTTCCGACCTTGGGCTGTTCTCCGTGTCTCTGCGCCTCCGTGGTAGGTTTGGGTTTTCCGATCACCCGATCCCTGCCCTCCCCCTCCCCACGTATCCCACTACATCCCAGACCATCCCAGTTTGGCGTGGGTTTGAGCGATGCTGTCTCCATTCATCCAACTTTGGCGTAGACTTCAGCCGATCTGACGATGCTCGTGTGGCCGGATAACGACCCCTCCCCACCCCTTCAACTAGGATTCTAAAGCACTTAGTGGACTCATCGCAGATTGGCGTAGGTTTCCAACGCTTTTGGGGTTTGTGTTTTGCCAAATACCAAGAGCCAAGTACCAAGGGCCTTCTCTTGCTAGAAGCCTCTTTTTGTCAAAGACCGCAGTCACAGGACACACTTT
>DATBVH010000703.1:0-2575 GCA_036515395.1 Candidatus Angelobacter sp. | reverse complement strand
ACGCTGATGTAATCAGTGGCATTCTCACTCGCGCCGGAGGATTTCCTTTTGTGTCGTTTTTAGTTGTAGCGGTGGTGATTGGAATCGCCTGTATCGGCTTGATATGGTGGAAAGCATCCGAAGCATAGCTGCTCATTTCTTCCGGGCAAGCTCTTTTGCCCGTTCCCGCGCATAGTTCCAGGCGGAAAACTTGCATTCCGAATCCACGGTGCTGATCCAGGGATCTTCGCCAAAAAAAGTGTATTGCTTGAAGATTTCGGCGTCGTTGTTGTCCAGACTGCAGGTGTCGAAAAACTCATCGACAATTTTCTTGCAAGCCGCCACCGCCGAGGCGCAGTCAGCAAACTCTCCCAGTTTGTAACGTTCGCTTTCATCCATGTAATGAAAATTGTCGTCGACAAATACCGTATAGGGCTTCGCCATGATGGCCTTAGGTGTTCAGGAATAAAACTCGGCAATCGACTCCACAACATGCCGCTGCTCGTCTTCTTCGAGTTCAGGGAATATTGGCAGAGCGAGCACGTCTAGCGCGGCGCGCTCGGCTTCCGGCAAATCGCCCGGAGCATAGCCGAGGTAAGCAAAGCACTTCTGCAGATGCAGCGGAATGGGATAGTAAATCTCTGAGCCGATGCCACGCTCGCCCAGAAACTTGCGCAGCTTATCGCGATCACGGACACGAATCACATACTGGTGATAGATGTGGTGCGCTCCGGGCAGCGTTTTCAAAAGCACAACTGGAGCTGTGGAGTCAGCACCTGTCTTGGTCAGGCCGGCGCTGCTTAGCAGACGGCCATACGTCCGTGCGCGTTCACGGCGAGCTTCATTCCACTTGGACAAGTGCGGCATCTTGACCCGTAGCACCGCCGCCTGAATGGAATCAAGCCGGCTGTTGGCTCCTATTTCATCGTGATAATAACGTTGTTTGCCGCCATGGTTGCGAAGTGAGCGCATGCGCTCGGCCAGCTTCGCGTCACTCGTCGTAACCGCTCCAGCATCGCCAAATGCGCTGAGATTTTTTGTTGGATAAAAGCTGAATGCAGCCGCCAAGCTTAGAGATCCTGCGCGCTTGCCATTCCAGGTTGCGCCCACTGCTTGGGCTGCATCTTCCACTATGTGCACCTTGAATTCCGCTGCGATCTGGCTAAACGCATCCATATCTGCGCATTGGCCGTAGAGATGCACCGGCATGACGGCACGCATACCTTTTGGTGAAGTTCTAAGCTTCTGCTCCACCTTTGCGGGATCAAGGTTCAGAGTTCCCGGATCGACGTCGGCAAAAACCGGCTTGGCTCCGGCGCGCAGAATCGAACTGGCAGTGGCAAAGAAACTGAAAGGCGTGGTAATCACAGAGTCGCCGGGACCAACCCCAGCAGCGGCCAGAGCCAGCCAGAGCCCGTCTGTGCCGGAAGCGCAGCCGACGCAATCCGCAGTTGCGCAAAGGGCGGCAAATTCGCGTTCAAAGGCGACTACTTCTTCGCCCAGAATGTAATGTTGAGAGTCGCAGACACGTGCAACGGCCGCCAGCACTTCATTGCGGATCGAGGCGTACTGGCGCGAGAGATCCAGCATGGGGACATCTGCAGCGGCTTTGTGACCTGCACTTTTCATAGTCAAGAAAACGGTTAAGAAATACGGCTAATGAAAATACAGCTAACAAAATTTTAACATTCCTGCCGCCGCTGTCCGGCACCACTGCTTTTGCCCGGAAAGCCTTGAAAAGCTACAATGATCAAGAAAGCCACCAAGGCTTCCGCGTCCCTATGCAAACACAGGAGAAAGATCGGCAGATGGAAAATAAGCCGGCACAAAACATACAGGACTCGTTTCTGAATACCGCGCGCAAGGACAAGAGTCAGATCACCATTTATCTGCTGAGCGGGGTGAAGCTGACTGGCCGTATCCGGTCCTTTGACAAATATTCAGTCGTCCTTGAAACCAACAATCAGGAACAGCTCATTTTCAAACACGCCATCTCTACCGTGGTTATGGCCAAAGGCAGCCATTTTGACAGCCGTTCGCACGGCTCCACGGCAGAAGGCGACAGCGGTACCGGCAAGTCGGAGGGCTAATTTATTCCTGGGCAGCGTTCCCGCCGTTTTCAACCGTCGGCCGGGATCAAGACCGGTCGTGATGGTCCGGAGCGCGCGTTCCTTGTAGCTCTGGAGTTCCGTTACCGCTCCCGTTCTGACCGTGACTTGAACGTGCCGCCCAGCGCCGTGCTTGCGCGCAATGTAGCGTCTGACCGTGCGCAAGCGAAAAGTGTCTCTCGCGTGGGCGTGGAAGAATCGCTGGCAGAGTTTCGCGAGTTGGTGTCTTCCGCCGGCGCGGAGATTGCCGGCGAATTCATCCAGCATCGTGACCGCCCTGATCCCGCCACGCTCATCGGCAAAGGCAAGCTGCAGGAAATCGCCGGCGCCGTGGCTTCCGTCGATGCCGATTTGGTCCTCATCGATCATGAGCTTTCTCCTTCACAGCAGCGCAATATTGAAAAAGAAGTGAACGCGCGAGTGATTGACCGCACCCAACTTATTCTGGACATCTTTGCCCGGCATGCCCGCAGCCGTGAAGGCCAGTT
>DATBVH010000702.1:0-5422 GCA_036515395.1 Candidatus Angelobacter sp. | reverse complement strand
AACAAGCCAAAGATTTATTGAAGGCCTATCGCTCCGCCGATGTGGAGACGATTCGCCGCGTTAAAAGAAGCCATCCACGCTTTGAAAAGCTTGCTGAACCGGGATTTGACATCAGCAAATTTGGATTGGCCGACGCGCAACTGGTGATCGCACGTGAACATGGTCTTGAAAGCTGGCCGAAGTTTGCCAAGCGCATAGAAGTGATCAACAGCGAGATTGCCGCGATGGCGAATCCGGTGGCAGCTTTCATTGAGGCCGCAATATGGCATGGAACGCTGGACGCGGCGGAAGCGATTTTGGCGGCGCATCCGGACATTGCGCGTAACAGTGTGCATGTGGCGGCAATTCTGGGCGATGATGCGGCGGTAAGGCGATTGATTGCCGCTGATCGGCGAAACGTCATAACGAAAGAAGAGCCTTATGGCGGCGATGCGCTGGTATATCTGTGCCTCTCAAAGTATTTGCGGCTGGACAAAACGCGGTCAGCCGGATTTTTACGGGCAGCGACGGCGTTACTCGATGCGGGCGCTGATCCGAATACCGGCTTCTGGAGCAAGGATGAATATCATGAGTTCGAAACGGCTCTGTATGGAGCTGCGGGAGTTGCCCACCACGCAGAACTGACGCGCCTGCTGCTGGAGCGCGGCGCTGATCCAAACGACAACGAAACTTTCTACCACGCGCCAGAGAGCTACGATAACGCCGCGCTGAAAGCGCTGGTGGAAAGCGGCAAGATGCGTCCGGACCTTCTGGCCGGCATGCTCCTGCGCAAAGCCGACGTGCACGACCATGAGGGGATCAAGTATCTGCTGGAGCACGGCGCAGATCCGAATCAGATGACACGTTGGGGCTACACGGCTCTGCATCAGGCGCTGCGGCGCGACAATCATCTGCGCAATATCAAACTGATGCTGGAGCACGGCGCCGATCCGGCGATCAAGACCGTCACCAAGGTAAAGGCGCCATTCACGCCTGATTTCGAGCAGAGATCAAGCTTCGCAATTGGCGCGCACAGAGGCCGCGGAGACGTGCTGAAGGCGATGGAGCAGCGGGGCATCGCCTTGGAGTTCAGCGACGTGGACCGGTTGATCGCCGCCTGCGCACGCAACGACGCAGCGGCTGTCCACGCGATTGCTGAACGCACGCCGCAGCTTGTGCAAGAACTGCTGGCCAAAGGCGGACGCCTGCTGGCTGAGTTTGCCGGCAATGACAATGCCGAAGGCGTGCAACTGCTGCTCGATCTAGGCGTGTCCGTTGACGCGCTGTACGATGGCGATCCTTACTTTGACATTGCCAAAGACAGCACTGCACTGCATGTTGCCGCGTGGAAGGCATGGCCGAAGACAGTGAAGTTGCTTATCGAACGCGGCGCGCCGATCAACGCGGAAGACGCAAAAGGACGCACCGCCCTCATGCTCGCGGTAAAGGCGTGCGTGGATTCTTACTGGATGAACCGGCGCTGGCCAGAATCAACAGACGCTTTGTTGAAGGCAGGAGCATCGATCAGCGGCGTGGATTATCCATCGGGCTATGCAGAAGTAGATGCGCTGCTGCAAGCGCATGCGAACACTTCAGCCGCGAATTCACGCGAGTGAACACGAATCAATTGAAAGCGATTGATAGAGCAGAATAATGCCATCGGACGAATTAATGCGACGTTGCGCGTTCGCTGCTCTTGAGCAGTTCGTTCACGATGGTGACAAGCTCTTCAGGATTGACCGGCTTCTCCAGATACAAATCGGCCAGCGGCTCGGCGGCCTGAAAGGCTTCCGCCACATAGCCTGACACAACCACCACGGGCATGCTGCTGTTATTTTTAGCAGCTTGAACAACGGCGCGGCCGTTGGCATCGCCCAGCCGCCAGTCTGTGACGACGGCGTCATACGTGTTGCTCTGGAGTTTTTCCATGGCGTCGCGGGCCGATGTGGAGGCGGTGACTGTGTGTCCGGCAGATTCAAGGATGGCGCACTTCAAAGTAACAACGTGCGGTTCATCGTCGACGCAAAGGATCCTGGCCATATTGGGAACATCCCTAACGCTGACGCGCTGATGGTCTCGGGCGCGTCTACGGAGAATGATTAGCTGCATAAACAGCAGCTAAGAACTTGGCCCTATTCTCAGGCAGCGGTGACGCTGAAGTCAAATAATCCCTGCATTTCCCTCAGCTTTTAACATTCTTTCGCCCGAACCCTAGTTCCTGTTTCCCGCCGACGGACTGGACTTCCGGCCAGTGCCCCATTTCAGGAATTCTGGCCGAAAATCGCACAGAAAAGCCTGGAACCTACAGCTTATGACCCAGGCTTTAGAACCTCCAGACCAGTCCCACCGACGGCTGGGCCAGATGGGTGAAATTGTCGCTGGCTAAGCCGGGCAGCTGGAAGTCGGGAATCTTATAAAAGTAGCCGCGATATTCAGCGCGGAACGCCAGATATTTGCTGATATCAAAATCAACGCCGCCGCCGTAAACAAATGCCGGCTTGGTCTGGTTATTGCCGCTGCCCTGGCCAACGCCGACAATAAAATTATTCTCGGAATTGGTAGGACGGAAAAACAGCCCGCCGATTCCTGCCAGTCCGTAAGGCCGCACTCTGCTGCTGGACGGCGCGGAGATCACGGCTTCGCCAGTGAGCTGATGAACGTTGGCCTGAATATCGGTCTCGCCAAAAAACGGATCAAAATACTTTTGCGTGTCGCGCGTATAGCCGTAATCGCCCTGTATGGCGAACCACGGGTTCAGGTGATAGCGGTAACCAATCAGAAATCCGCCGCTCTTGGTGGCCTCATGCGGGATATCGATATTGTCGGAAGTCTTCGGCAAATTCGCCGTTCCCTGAACGCTCACTTCCGATCTAAAGTCCTGGGCAAAGCCCGACGCTATAAATAAAAAGATAAATGCAACGAATGCTAGTAGGGATAAGACAGACTTACTCCTCATTGCGTGAAAATTCTCCTTGCTGAATTTGTGTGTACCTTTGAATAAGACGCACACTGGAACCCCGCAGGTTCACGCAAGCAGCGGAACTTAAATATTCTTAACTAAGCCACCTTAATACTCTGTTTATCCCGAGCGTGGCGCATCGACAGCAATGCACTATACCCCTGTCATCCTGAGCGAACTCCGCGGGACAATGACCCTGAGCTTGCGAAGGATCATGCGGACTTAGGAGGAGTCGAAGGCCCCCGGTGCAGCGTCCTATGCCATGCCGCAGCAAGGCGTTCTCTCATGAATCTTTCGGTAGAACTCCCTGAAGCGGCTTGGTTACAAATTCATCCTCGGGATCCTTCGACTACGCGCCTGTCATTAATTCTTCTTCAACCGTTTCAGAGGCGCTCGCTCAGGACGACAGAATAAAGCAGCCCCTATAAAGCTACCGCGATTCTTCGACCTTCATATTCATGGTGTCCGTCACCGGTCCGGCATCGCCGATTTTTTCTGCCACGGATTTTGCCTGCGTAAACAGCAGCAGATAATCCGGGCCGCCGGCCTTTGAGTCCGTACCGGACATGTTGAAGCCGCCAAATGGATGCGCGCCCACCATGGCTCCAGTGCATTTGCGATTGAAATAAAGATTGCCCACATGGAAGTCCGTGCGCGCCTTCTCCAGCTTGTCGCGCGACGTGCTGTACACCGCACCCGTCAGCCCGAACTCAGTGTTATTGGCAATGGCCAGCGCATCTTCAAAATTGCGCGCCTTGATCACGGCCAGCACCGGCCCAAAAATTTCTTCCTGGGAAATGCGCGCCATCGGCGGGATATCGGCAATCACCGTGGGCTGGATAAAGTATCCATCGCCCGCGTCTTTTGCGGGTCCGCCGCCATGAATCAGCCGGCCTTCCTTCTTGCCAATCTCAATGTAATTCAGGATGCTCTGCATTGCTTTCTCGCTCACCACGGGACCCATCGGTTTGTTTTCCGTGGGATCGCCGACCGTGATTTTCGATACGCGATCTTTCAGGCGCTCCAGAAACACGTCATAAACTTTTTCGTCCACAATAGCGCGTGAGCAGGCCGAGCATTTCTGTCCCTGGAAGCCGAAGGCCGCCTGGGCCACGCCTTCCACGGCCGCGTCAAGGTTGGCGTCGGCATCAACAATGATTGAGTCTTTGCCGCCCATCTCCAGGATGGTGCGCTTGATCCACTTCTGTCCCGGCTGCGGCTTGGCCGCGCGCTGGTTAATGTCGAGACCAACTTCCTTGGAGCCGGTGAAGGCAATGAACCGCGTGAGCGGATGCTCCACCAGTCCGGCGCCAAACGTCGAGCCTGATCCCGGACAGAAATTCACCACGCCGTCCGGCATGCCGGCTTCCTGCAGAACTTCCAAAAACTTCGCGGCAATTGCCGGAGAATCATGTGAAGGCTTCATCACCACGGTGTTGCCGGTCACAATCGCGGCCATGGTCATGCCGGCCATAATGGCGCACGGAAAATTCCACGGCGGAATCACCGCGGCCACGCCCAGCGGAATGTAGATCAGCCGGTCAGCTTCGCCCGGCAACTGCGTAGGAGTCTTGGCCTGGGCCAGCCGCAACGCTTCGCGCGCATAGAACTCGGCAAAGTCGATTGTTTCGGCAATGTCGGCATCGGCTTCCGCCCAGTTCTTTCCCACTTCAAAAACCATCCACGCGGCAAACTCAAACTTGCGCTCGCGCAGGATGCCCGCCACCGTGTGAATTAACGATGCGCGCTGTTCAACAGTCACGCGCTTCCACGTCTCAAAGGCCTGCATGGCTGCCTGGATCGCGGGCTCCACGTGCTCGCGTCCCGCGCTCTGGAAGACGCCGACAATTTCACTCGGCTTTGCCGGGTTCACGCTCTTGATCTTCTCCGTGGTCTTGATCAGCTTCTCGCCAATCACCATGTCATATTCGCGTCCCAGCTCCGCGCGGACTTTAACCAGCGCGGCTTTCATCTTGCGGGCATTTTCGGCATTGCCAAAGTCGGTGAGCGGCTCGTTTTTGAACGGAGTGGTGGGTACACGCAGATGGGGTTGAGAGATATCCAGCAGGGTCGCCATAAATGATTTCCTTTTGCGCTCACAGGTGAGAGCGGATGATGTGACAGAACCTTATATTTTACCTCGTTTGGATGACTTAAGCTGCGCGGCGCAAACCGGGGTCCTCGATGAGCCCGCTCTTGGCTCGGCGGGGTGGAAATTCGCCGCGCTTCAACCTGTCATCCTGAATGAGCGGCCGTTTCTGCCGCGAATGAAGGACCTAAATTGGCGAAGCCATCCGATACTGTCCTCCCCTCGTGTGGCACCGGCACTCTTGCCGGTGGCCTTTTCCCTGGTTCTCTTTCCGACCAGTGTCACCGTGTTGATCAGTGGTAAGTCTTTGTTTTTCCGATCACGGGCCTGTCCTCGGTGTTCCGTAGCCTGCCCTGAGCGACCCTGAGCTTGCGAAAGGGGAGTCGAATGGGTGG
>DATBVH010000701.1:0-3764 GCA_036515395.1 Candidatus Angelobacter sp. | reverse complement strand
CTTCGCCAATCTGGAATTCTCGACCAACCAGATGATTCAAAGCCACGCCGCAGGTGAGAACATTCCGCCGCGACTCCTCTGCCATCAACTTGAGCCCATAATCCCGCTCCGCGGCTTCTAACGCTTCCATTTCAATCAGCGTAATCTGATTGGACAACACTTTCCTGGAGAACGTCCCCTGTTCCCGGCAATACCGATCGCCTTCAAGACCGGCGCCTGCAATGGCTCGAACCTCGGGAACAGAAATCATCGCCTGTTTGCGCTTCGGTCCAATCATGAGAGCAGCAACAATACCCCAGCGCACTCCTGTATTCTTGAGAACGCTCTCTTGCTCCAGGATTACCTTTTTGAATTCCGTACAGTTCGTTCGCATTGTTAGGCTCGTTTTCTCACCGTCCGCTTTTCGATACGCTTTTCTTGTCCCGTGCTCAATACGATTCTCTTTACATAAACGCTGGCCAGGTGGACGCCATCTGGATCAAGCTGCCCGGGTTCCACGATTTCTTCCACCTCAACAATCGTGACCCGCGCAGCCGTCGCCATTACGGGATTGAAGTTCCGAGCAGTCTTGCGGAAGATCAAATTTCCCCAACGGTCGGCCTTCCATGCCTTGATCAATGCAAAATCGGCTTTTAGCCCACGTTCCATTACGTAGGGGCGGCCGTCAAATTCTCGAATCTCCTTGCCTTCTGAGACCACGGTGCCCGCGCCTGTGGGAGTAAAGAATGCAGGAATGCCGGCGCCCCCAGCGCGTATGCGCTCAGCCAGCGTGCCTTGTGGATTCA
The DNA here is from genome assembly GCA_036515395.1 of Candidatus Angelobacter sp. GTDB lineage: Bacteria > Acidobacteriota > Terriglobia > Terriglobales > Acidobacteriaceae > Angelobacter. The sequence goes on along the minus strand of DATBVH010000701.1, from coordinate 2,979 downwards.
GTTCCAGCACCACCTTGCCGGTGAGCACAAGTTTTTCAAATAGTTTGTTCTCTCCCACATAGGAGCCGATATGCTTTTTGATCTGCCCGGTGTAGAGCAATTTGCCGAGGCCAAAATCGTCCACGCCGGCATTGTTGGAAACCGTGGTGAGATTCTGTACACCTTTGCGGACTAGGGCCTCGATCAGATCGGCGGGAATGCCGCATAGTCCAAAACCGCCGACCATGATCATTGAACCGTCTTTTACATCGCGGACGGCCTCATCAGCGCTGGCAACGACTTTATTCATAAAGATTAAATTCTAAACAGCAATTCCGGACACCGCAAACTAAGCCTTACGAAGCCAGCTTGTAAGCGACAAGGCAGAAACCATCCTGAAATTGTTTTTTCCTGCATTCAATGATGTCACCCGGTTTAAATTGCCAATCTTCGTCATCGGGTTGAGAACTAACAATTTGAAAACGACCCTCTCCGAGACCTTTGGCCTCAACTGGACGCCAGCAATTAGTCCCCTCGTTCACGAGTTCAATGTAAATCGTCATAGAGGGGACTTGCGCAAGCGACCGTGCATGAAGGCTATTCCCCTTCAACCAAATGCCTCAGCAGCCGTTTCCCTTCCGGCCAGTCGCCTAACCCGGATTCTCCATTGATGTGTCCAGCGGCGCCGATGTCGACAAAGCGACTGCCCCATGAACGCGCGAGCTCATGGGCACGCGCAATCGTTAAATAAGGATCAGTGCTGCTGGCCACCACGATTGAAGGAAATGGAAGCAGGTCGCGCGGGACGGGGGAAAAATCCTTGAGCTGCTTGGGAGTATCTTTGCTGTCCACGTCCACCGGCGCTACCAGCAATGCACCTTTGATCTTGTGGACTTCAGAAGGAGTCGCTTTGCACCAGTGAGCCAGCGCAATGCAGCCCAGGCTATGGGCGGCAAAAACAATGGGCGCTGGCGACTGCTTCACCTCGGCCGTAATTCGCTCCAGCCACCATTCCCGATGTGGAAACTCCCAGTCCCGCTGCTGCACGCGCAAAAAAATTGGGTTCTGCTGTTCCCATAAAGTCTGCCAATGTCTGGGGCCGGAGTTCTGCCATCCCGGCAGCACCAGCACCGTGGCGGCAACGTCTCTTGTGCCCAGTTCAAAGCGGTTGGCGTGGTCAAACTCATCGCGCAACGCCGGCGCGCGAAGGTTTTCACGGATGTGTACCAGCCTCTGCTCCAGTTTGCTGAGCACGGATTCAAGGTTGGCCGTGTTGGTATGCGCGATGTCGCGCCACATGGAATAAGGGCTGGAAGCGATTCGCGTCATCTCACGCAACGCGCGTCCGCCAATGGCATGCACGTCAGGGTTATCGCCCAGTTCCTCCACCAGTGTCGCCGCGAGTGCGGTAGCAATCATTTGTGGAAGGTGGCTGGTCCAGGCGCAAATCTGGTCATGGCGCTCGGCATCCATTTTTAAAATGCGAACGCCAATTTTCTCCAGCAGTTCGCAGTAATCCTTGATCTTGCCGCGATCAGTGGATTGGTTTGCTTGCGGCACCAGCAGCCATACGGCATTCAGGAATAGTTTTGCTTCAGCATTTTCCAGCCCGCTATGTTCCTTGCCGGCCATGGGATGGCCGCCGATAAAACGTTGCGGCGCTTTGTCGCCAAACACGGCGCGCGCCCGCTCAAGGATTTCCTTCTTGGTGCTGCCAACATCGGTAATGAGCGCATCCGGCGGAGCGACAGGGCCGATGCGTTCAATCAGGTCAATAATTCCGCCTACCGGCGTAGCCAGGATGATGAGGTCGCTTCCGGCTACGGCTTCCACCGGATCTTCCGTACCGGCATCAATGGCACGCATGCTGCGAGCACGGTCCACAACTGCTCGACGGTCGCAGCCGATGATCTTGCCGCCGAACCCTGAGGCCTTCAAGGCCAGAGCCAGAGAGCCGCCGATCAACCCCGTTCCGATAATGGTGATCTGCTTGAACACGTGTGGTTTCCAGAGACAGAATTCGCCATTCAGGCCGCAAGCGTTATCTCACGGAGCTTGGTCCCTTTGGCAGCAGTTCGATTCAATTGATTCTAAACAAGTCTACGTCCTACGGCGGGAGCAATGACTCGCAACTCGCCAACGAGCTTGGCAAACTGCTCAGGATACAGCGACTGAGCGCCATCGGAAAGGGCTTTGTCAGGGCAGTTGTGGACTTCAATCAGCAGGCCGTCCGCGCCCGCTGCAATGGCGGCGCGTCCCATAGGAGAAACCTTTTCACGGCGGCCGGTGCCGTGCGACGGATCGGCCAAGATCGGGAGATGCGAAAGCTTCTTGACGATGGGGATCGCCGAAATATCCATTGTGTTGCGGGTGTAAGTCTCAAAGGTCCGAATGCCGCGCTCGCATACGATAACGTCATAGTTACCGCCGGCCATCAGGTACTCAGCCGAAAGCAGAAGCTCTTCAATGGTCGCGGCGATGCCGCGTTTCAACAGCACAGGCTTGCGGACCTTGCCCAGTTCGCGCAGCAAATTGAAATTCTGCATGTTGCGCGCGCCCACCTGAAGCAGGTCAACATAGGGCAGCATGAGCGGAATCTGCGAAATTTCCATGACCTCGCTCACCACCAGCATGCCAAACTGGTCTGCGGCCTCACGCATCAGCTTAAGTCCGTCTTCACCCATGCCTTGAAAGCTATAAGGCGAACTGCGGGGCTTGAATGCGCCGCCGCGCAGGAACTTGGCTCCCGAGCGGGCAATGGATTCGGCAATGGCAAAAATCTGGTCGCGCGATTCCACTGAACATGGCCCGGCCATCAAGACTACTTCGTCGCCACCAATGCTCACGCCGCGCTTGAACTTGACTACCGTACCTTCCGGACGAAAACTGCGGGCCACCAGCTTATAAGGCGAACTGATGCGGTGCGCTTCACCCACACCGGGCAGCACCTCTATATCGCGAATATCGAATTCATGGCGAGCGCCTACCGCGCCCAGCACG
>DATBVH010000700.1:0-3156 GCA_036515395.1 Candidatus Angelobacter sp. | reverse complement strand
TCAGGTTAGTCGCGCGACTTCAGCAGCGTCTGCCTTGCTGCGTCCAGCTGCTTGCGTCGCGCTTTATCGACCTTGGGCAATTGCAAGTCCATGTCTTCAAGCGTCTGGATGATGGCCGAACTTACGGCAATATGAGTAAACCACTTGTGATCGGCCGGCACGACATACCAGGGCGCTTCTGGCGTTGAGGTGTGACGGATCATGTCTTCGTAGGCGTTCATGTAATCGTGCCAGTATTTGCGCTCGTGAACATCGGCTTCTGAAAATTTCCAGTTCTTTTCCGGCTCATCCAGCCGGGCAAGGAATCGCCGCTTTTGCTCCTCTTTGGAAACATGGAGAAAGAATTTCCGGATGATGACGCCGTTGCGTGTCAGGTATTCTTCAAAGTTGCGAATATCTTTGAAGCGCTCTTTCCATATCTTTTTTGTTACAAGTTCCGGCGGAAGATGCTGCTTTTGCAGATAATCCTGATGCACGCGGACGACAAGGACTTCTTCATAGTAGGAACGGTTGAAGATCCCGATTTTTCCGCGTTCCGGTAGCCGGCGCGTCGTCCGCCAGAGAAAATCATGGTCCAGTTCTTCGGCTGAGGGCTGTTTAAAGCTCGACACCTCACATGCCTGGGGATTTACGCCAGACATTACATGCTTGATCAGGCTGTCTTTACCCGCCGCGTCCATGGCCTGAAAGATCAGGAGCACTGCCCACTGGTCCTGGGCGTAGAGCTTTTCCTGCAAATCCTGCAGCACGGCCACGCTCTGTTGCAAAAGTTGATCGGCTTTTTCTTTAGAGTGGATACCGCGGATATCGGCGGGATCGAAATCTTTAAGGCGAAAAGATTCAGCGTGCCTGACCTGATATGCATCCGCCAGCTTATGAGCTTTCTTCGCGATCTTCATCGCATCTGTTGTACTCCAAAGGCGACGAAGATCGCAAAGATTCCCGGTTTTCTAGGCCTCCATTGAGAGGAATGGGTCTTCCTGACGAGGCCGGCCCACCGGCGCCACCTGTTCGTTCTTGAGCAACTCTTCATATTCTTGCAGAGAAGGGAACAGGTCCTGCCGCGCTTCCAGAGGCAAGGTTGAGCCTTGGGGCGCAGTCACGAAAGCGCAGAACTTTTCCAGCAGCCTGGCCTCGCGATTGAACTGATCGATCCAGAGGAACTGGCCTTGCTCATTGATTTCCAGGAACCACCACTTGCCCTCGGCATCAACGCCGAAATCGAGAGAACCAAAACACACGCCGGACCGCCGCGCGAATTCCAGAACGCCTTTTTCGACATCAGGCGGAGTAGGAACCAGCTCGGCGGTAACGTGGCCTAAGCCTGCATCCTGCCGCCAATCCAGCGCCTGCTTCTTGTTTTTGAGCGCGTAGGAATAAATGTGATTGCCCATCAGCACCATGCGTATGTCATATTCTTTGGGAACGCGCTCCTGATAGATGGCTGGCGCATAGGTCAGGACTTCATCGTTTGGCAGCTGATCGGGCCTCAGCTCAAAAGTTTCCGTAATGGCAACAGACATCTTGCCTTCCTTCTGCCACACATGCGGGGTAAAGCCTTTGCAGATGGTGCGGGCATTTTCGCGCGCAAAAAACTCTCTCACCGCTGCAGGATTGTTGGACATCAGGGTGGCCGGCGTCTTGAGGCCGCATTGGCGCGCCAGGCGCATCTGCACGGCCTTCTGGATCATAACCCGGGCAGCGGAATACTTATTGATGCACCACACCGGCAGGGTCTCAAAGAAATAGGCGATGGAGTGATAGAAGCAGCGGTATTCAAGTGAGGCAAATTTCTTATCTGCTTCGGAGACCTTGGGATTCGGGACAGGAACCTCCGGGCGGCGAATCCATATCACGTCACCGGCATCAACAGAATGTTCCCCCAGAATGAGGGTGTCATCATCCTTCATCAGGAGAGAAGACTGACCTTCATCAGTCCAGGAGAGACCGGCCCAGCAAACAACTTTTTGGCCCGCTTTCTCCATAGCCCACTTGATAGGAGCTGTGTGATTATCGTCTTCCGGCGCTAAAACTATGAGCTTCATGGCATTGTCTCCATTTCAGAAGTTTGGGTGGTGTAGAAAGGCGGCGACACCAGGGACGCCGCCTGAAAATAGATTTAAGGACCACATTCACCAATGGCCTGATCGCCATTAAGGAATTGTTGTTTGCTGTCTATAAAACAAGGTGTGAGTGTGCGGCGGGCTTTGAAGGCGCCGGTGACCGTTTCTACTTCCTGCTCGCTGAGTTCGCGAGCACCTCTGCGGGTAAGTACGCGATTATCCTGGTCCATAAGTTCCTCCTTGATTGTTGCTAATTGAGCTGGCCCTAACTGGTTGAAAGATCTGTTCAGCGGGTCAACTGCATTCGTGAAGATCTCCGTCGATGGCGCCGGCTGCAGTCACGCTGCATTTGGTCGCCGTCCTGAGTCCGCCGCATACCTGTTCGACTTCCTGTTCCGTCAGGTCACGAGCGCCCCTGCGAGCTAATACTCTGTTGTGATCATTCATGTTTTCTCCCTTCATCATTGGGCCCGTTGAGCGGGCCCAAGTTCTTCAAGAGAAGCCTTCCCGTGGAAACGGCTATTGATCGGGGCTGCCGCACTCGCTGTGGAAGGTATCTCCGTCGGCCGTCCCGGCTGCAGCCAGGGTGCATGCGGTCAACGTCCTAAGACCACCGGCTACCATCGCAACTTCCTGCTCATTCAAATCACGAGCGCCCTTGCGCAGTAACACTCTGTTCTGGTCATTCATGTTTTATCCTTTCATCATTCTGGGTCCGTTGAGCGGGCCCAAGCTCTTCAAAAGAGTTTTTCGGCCGCGCTTGCGCGCAGCCGAACGCGTTTAGCAGCCGACTTCACCAACGTGTTGATCCCCATCCGGAGAAGGAGAGTTGGTGCAAAACGATAGAGTCCGAAAGCCTCCATTGATGAGGTCGGTTTCCGTGGGCGTCAACTCGCGAGCACCCCGGCGAATCAATACTCTGTTCTGGTCATTCATGTTTTTCTCCTTTCGTGTTTCAGGTCCGTTCATCGGGCCCAAAGTCTTTAACAGTCGCCTTGGCTGTTCGGGCTTGAAAATTTGATGGCGCCGGATAAGGCGCGCCCTCACCGTTCAGCAATGAGGCCCGCACTCGCCGATCTGGGCATCTCCGTCT
>DATBVH010000699.1:0-5213 GCA_036515395.1 Candidatus Angelobacter sp. | reverse complement strand
ATCGATAAACCCACGGTCAGCTATCACGAGCATAACGAGGCCGCGCGCGCAGAAGTGCTGGTGGCAAAGCTTACCGCGGGGCTGAACGTCGCGCAGGTTTCCGATGCGGGCATGCCGGGAATTTCCGATCCGGGCTACCGGGTGATCAAGCTGGCGATAGAGCGTGGCGTGCCGGTGGTTCCGATTCCGGGGGCGTCGGCAGTAGTGGCAGCGCTGGCAGCAAGCGGCTTGCCCACGGACAGCTTTGAGTTTCTGGGATTCCTGCCGGCCAAATCGGGGCAGCGTCGCACGATGCTGGAAACGCTTCACCATGCGGAGCACACAACCGTGGTCTATGAAGCGCCGCACCGCATTGCCGAGACCATGAAAGACGTTGTCGAGCTATTGGGAGCGGAGCGGCCCATGGTGCTGGCGCGCGAACTGACAAAAATGCATGAAGAGTTTATTCGCGGCAGCGCTGCGGAAATCCTGCAACGCGTCCAGGAGCATGAGTTAAAGGGCGAAATGACGCTGCTGATCGGCAAAGGCGAGGCGCAGAGGACTACGGCAAAGGATATCGTGCAGCGTCTGGACGAGATCATGCATGAGCATAAACTCGATGAGAATGCCGCGCTGAAAGTGCTGGCGAAGCAGCAAGGGATTTCCAAGAGTGAAGCCTATCGGGAGTTGCAAAGATCGCGGCGCAAAAAGTAGGCACGTAGTTTACAACTGTGAGGATCGTTGTCAGATGTCGCAGGTCCCATGCCGCAGGTTGATGTGATCTGTCCTTCCGTTGCCGAATATCTCACCAAACATCCTGAATACGCTGACTTGGCATTGTAATCAGGCTAAGGCTATGCAATTGATTGCAGGGAGCTTACACGAGGAAGCTTTCTAAGAATCCTTAATAAAGCAGCTCTTAATACCACTGTAGACCTTGAAAATCTTTTGCAAGGATTTATTTATAAACATCATGATGTTCCCGTATTCTGCCGTGATATATAACCCCGCTCCCATTACGAACATAACAATCTTCAAAATAGAGTGATGTCGGTACGGTAACGAACATTAAAGTTTTTAATCTTCTTGTTCTGGCTATATTTTTCCGGCTATTTTGGACTCGCATTCTAGCCCTTCCGGAACCTCAAGGCTGGAAAAGCCCACAAAGAACGCCACTCTCAGGCTAAATTGCAGACCGACTGAACCCAACCGGCTCCTGCCAGTAATGCCTGACGTGTGTCTAAAAAAGGAGCCTCATCTCAATGAAAAAGACTCGACGGGATCTTTTAAAGTTCGGCGCCATGGCCGGTGCGGGACTGGTTATCCCCAAATTCGCTTCAGGCCAGACAGTCAATACCCGTGTTCACACGCAAGGCGGGGTCACGTTCCACGGACACGTCCAGCATCCGCTGGGACAACTCACAACCGCTGCTAACACTCTCACGCCATTTGTTGACCAGCTGCCGATTCCGCCGGTGATCCATCCTGATCCAAACGGTGTTACCCATATCCGCATGCAGCCGGCATTGCAGAAGGTCCATCGTGACCTGCCTGCTACCCCGATCTGGGGATATAACGGCATCTGGCCAGGACCGACGATGGAAGTGCGCAGCGGCGTTCCAGTAAAGATCAAATACCACAATGATGCTTTGCCCACCACGCATCCGCTGCCGGTGGACTTCACCATCCATGGATCGGAGGCCGACAAGCCGCAGGTACGTAACGTTGTCCACCTGCACGGCGCCAAGATCCTGCCGGAAAGCGATGGCTATCCGGAAGCCTGGATTTCTCCCGATGGCGTCACCGGCCCAGTGCTCTACAACCCAAACGCTTTCGTTTATCCCAATGACCAGCAATCCACCATGCTCTGGTATCACGACCACACGCTGGGCATCACGCGGCTCAACATGATCCAGGGGCTAGCGGGCGCTTACCTGATCCGCGATGCGGTGGAAGATTCCCTGAACCTTCCTAAAGGACAGTTCGAAATCCCGCTGATCATTCAAGACCGCCTGTTCAATCCTGACGGCACATTCCTTTATCCGGTTGCCGATGGCGGAACGCACCAGTTCTGGATCCCTGAGTTCTTTGGCGACACCATGTGCGTAAACGGCAAGGCGTGGCCAGTGATTGACATTGAGCCGCGGCGCTACCGCCTGCGAATGCTCAATGGTTCCAACGCGCGCTTTCTGAACATGAACCTGGTAATGACGGACGCTAACGGCGTAGCTCATGGCATGGCCGGTCCGCAGTTCAACGTGATCGGGACTGATGGCGGCCTGTTGCCTGCACCAGTGGCATTGACCACCCTGCTGCAACTGCCGGCGGAGCGTTTTGACGTGATCGTGGACTTCACGGGCAAGGCGGGCAAGAATTTTGTGCTCACCAACAACGCTCCAGCGCCGTATCCTGGCGGTGGAGAAGTTGTGCCCACGCAGATCATGATGTTCCGCGTCTCCAAGCCGCTCTCGTCGAAGGATACCAGCAAGATTCCGCAGGTGCTGAATCCTACGCCGATGAACATCAACCCTGCATCCGCGGTGAAGACGCGCGACCTGATCCTTACGGAACTCGACCGCGCATCGGACGGCTTCCCCATCATCGGGCTGCTCGACAACAAGAACTGGGACGATCCGGTCACCGAAGATCCGAAAGCGGGTTCCACGGAAATCTGGAACCTGATCAACGATACCGGTGACGCTCATCCCAAGCACATCCACCTGGTGCAGTTCCAGGTGCTGAGCCGGAGGCCGTTTGACCAGGACACCTTCGACAACACCGGGCAGCTTGTCTTCACCGGCCCGCCGCAGGCGCCGTTCCCTGAAGAAGTGAACGCGGCCAAAGACGTGGTGAAGTCATTCCCCGGCACGGTGACCCAGTTGGCGATGAAGTTCGATCTGCCAAAGGGGACACAGGTGATTCCCGGCCACCGCTACAAGTTCGTGTGGCATTGTCACATCCTTGAACATGAGGACAACGAGATGATGCGCCCCATGGACATAGTCGGATAATCGAGCGCGAGGCAAGCGGCCGGATTGTGTAGTTTGCAGCCGGCCGCTGCTTGCTTGTGTGGCGTGCGGGCGCCACCCAAGATTTTCTATTCATTAATCTTTATCGATCAAGCACAGGGGCCATTTATGAAATTTCTCCTCTTTATAGCTGTCATCATCTGCATGCTAGGTTGCGCACTTCAGGGCCAGGACCAACCTGCTCCGGTTGCGCTATCTGTGCCTGATATTGAAGTAGTCAATCAGGATGGCCAGCATGTTCGCTTCAATAGCCAGGTGGTCGAAGGACGCATCGCGATTGTTACCGGCTTTTTTACCACCTGCAGTTCCATGTGTCCCATTACGCAGGAAAAGCTTGCCCAGGTTGCCAAGCTGCTGGGCCCGAAGTTGGGAAAAGATGTGGTGATCGTTTCGGTGAGTGTTGATGCGGAAAATGACACACCCGCGCAGATGAAAGAATGGGCGGAGAAATTCCACATCGGAAATGGCTGGACGCTGCTGAGCGGCAATCGCCCTGAGGTAGACACGCTGCTGAAGTCGCTGGGATTATTTGTTGAACTGCGCCAGCGGCATCAATCCGCGTTGATGATCGGCAGCGCAGCCACAGGCTGGGTGCGAATCAGCTCATGGACGGCTCCAGAAAAACTGGCCCGGCTGGCGGAGTCAATGTCATCGGCAAAACCTGTGGTGAACGCCAGTATTCATCGCTAGTGAGATAATGTGCGGGTAGTAGCGCCCGCAACTTTTTCGCATTGCCGCGCTGATTGCGTGCAATCATGACTGGTGCCTATTCGTTTATCTGCGATTACTCCTCCACAGACGCGCTGTGCGCGCGCCTGAACCAGGTGGGCTGGTGGTGGCAAGTCGGCGACAGCCATTGGTACGGCGACTACGTGGTTGCTCGGCCGTTTCCCGGCGTGCGTATCCGCATCGTCGATTTTCCCACCAAAACGGAGACCGGATATCTCTATGATTCCGATGTACGCCTCGGCAAAGATTGCACCACGCCAATGACTGAGATTGACGCTGCCTACCGCAACATACTGGCGCAGGTTCCCGCGCACGACATCAAGGAAATTGAAACGTTTGATTGAGCGATAGGCGCGACAAAGTTAGGCCGGTGAAGCGATCCACTCGATCTTAAAAACTTATCTCACCTATACAGCTGAAGCGCCGTTAGAATAAATCGCGATTCTGGTACCCTCATGTCCAATCCAACATCGATTTTTCCTTCTTGGGAAAGTGAATCCAAGCAAACTGCAGACCCAAATAAGGGACGCCGAAAGATCTTGATGGCTGCCTTTGTCTCAGCAATATTTCCTGGGTTAGGACAGTGTTTAGTTGGCCGGCGTCGAACTGGAATGGCATTGTTAATCCTTGCCTTCGCACTGTTTTCCCTTTGCTGGCCTTTGCGCTTTTTAACGCATATGGAAGGTTTGCTAATCTTCGGAACCGGTATGCTCACCTTGTGTATCTTTGCTACGATCAATGCCGCATATGGAGGCAGAGCGCGTACTATCCGGCCTTCACAGTGGTGGCTCGCGGTTTTATTACCGTTTGCCTTTGGAATGGCGGTTGCTCATGTTAACTGGGGTAGCCGGGCCGCAGGGTTCCAAACATTTATAGTGCCATCACGTTCGATGGAGAAAACCGTCCGGGACGGTTCCCACATTATGGTAGATACGTGGTACTACAGAACAAACACTCCGGCGCGGGGAGACCTTGCGATTTTCCTTGACCCTCGGGGTCTTTATCTTCTGAAACGAATAATCGCTCGAGGCGGCGAAACCATTCGCAGTTCCAACGGGGTTATTTTTATCGATGACGTTCCCATTTCTGAGCCCTACGTCATCCATTTGGGAGGAGCCCCAGTGGATATGAATAATTTTGGACCTATGAGAATTTCAGCGGGAAGATTTTTCGCAATGGGAGACAATCGCGACATCAGTATCGATAGCCGGTCGCCTGAAGTAGGACTTCTCGATGTCTCTTGTCTGCGTGGGCGGGCGCTTTATATGATCGGAAACTTCCAGCACAGAACTTACAAGATTCTTCAGTAGTTCGACCACGGACTATTCCGAGAACTTATCCGTTCTCCGGCGGCGGGACGTAACTGCCTTTACGGCGCATCTCCGCGATCCATTCCCGCTGCGGATAATCTGACGCCAGCAGCCTGCCAACTTCTTTTTCCACGTCATACGCAACGCGGCGGATCGCCGGCTGACC
>DATBVH010000698.1:0-9662 GCA_036515395.1 Candidatus Angelobacter sp. | reverse complement strand
CCTTTGGGCGGCGGACCATCCAGTTTAACGTCCACTGTAACTGTGCCGGCCTGTACCGCGGGATCAATCCGTGAAACCGTGCCTTCAACCACGCCGTTGTGAGTATCGATCTCTGCCTTTTGACCGATGATTATATCTTTCGCCTGCGTTTCAGGAATCTTCAACTCAGCCTGAAGATGTTCCGGCTGCACCACTTTCGCCAGGATCGTGCCCTGCGTCACCCGTTGTCCAACCTGTACAGGCACTTCCTGCAGGACTCCGGGGATGCCGGCGCGAACTTTTAGCGCATCTTTCTGGCGATGCTTTAGCGCCGCCAACGCTTTCTTCTGGTCGATGGTCGCCTGTTGCACCGCAAGTTGGGTCTCAATAGCCTTAGTGCTTTCGACAATCCGGTCCTGCTCAATCTTGTAGCGCGTGGCCAGCTCTTTTTCCTTGCTCAAGGAAGTCTTTAAGACTGAGTCAGAAACTACGCCAACCTTTTTCAGTTCCCTATTCTGGTCGGCATCGCGCTTGGCATTCTCATAGTCTGCTTCAACTGTTGCCGCGCCGGCGCGTAGACTCGCCAGGTCGCTATCGATCTTTGCCTTGGTGTTGTGATATTCAGCCTCTGCCGAGCGCAAATCCAGATCCGCATTCAGGGCTTCCTGCTCCACTTGCGGATTTGAAAGCTCCATGATCATGGAGTCTGCCTTTACCGGCGTGCCCGGTAAGATCACGATTCGCTCAACCCGAACATCTGTCTCCGCCGGAATTAGACGGACATCGTCCGGAATTGGCACCAGCGATCCCAGGCCACGGACCTGCCGCAGCATTGAGCCGCGCTTTACCGTGTCAGGCCAAATGGTCCCTGCATCAACACTTTGCAAGGCTGGCTTGAGTCTGGAAACACCTAACGTAGCGCCAAGGATCGCAATCACAGCCACCACAATCATGGCCGCCTGCTTCTGGCGCTTTCTCTTCTTCACCGATTCGTCGCGTACTATATCCATTGCACTATTAGTGTATGCACAAGCAGTGCCAAAATCCAAGGCGCACGTAAACTACTGGTAAATAAGCCACAATCTGGGTATTCCAGAACCATTTTGGAACCCGGACTGTCCATTCCCGCAAACTAACTGTTCGAAAACGCACAGTAGAGGTCTTCGGTCAAAATCCCCAATATCCTTATAATAATATATAGACCGCGCTGCTTTCTTTTGGTTATGGAGAAAAATACCTCTCGACCCCGAATCTTTTCCACTGATCAATATAAGATTACGCTTCCGGAAGGTCATAAGTTCCCAATATTAAAGTACGGCATGCTCCGCCAAGCCATCGAAAAAGAAGGCCTTTTTCAGCTGGAGCAGTCCTCTCTCGCCGACGCTGAAACGGTCTCACTGGCCCATGACCCTGCTTACGTAGCCGAATTTACTGCTGGCACGCTTCCAGCTGCAGCCATGCGGCGCATCGGCCTTCCCTGGTCAGAAGTCCTTGTAAACCGGGCATTTGCATCTGTGGGAGGAACGGTAAGCGCTGCTCTTGAAGCTTTGAAACACGGCTGGGGAGCCACGCTGGGCGGAGGAACACACCATGCCTTTCGTTCTGAAGGCGCAGGATTCTGTGTGTTCAATGACATTGCTGTCGCCATCCAGTTCCTGAGAAAACGCGGCCTCATCCGCCGCGCCGCAGTCATCGATCTTGATGTCCATCAGGGTGATGGCACAGCAGAAATTTTCCTGGACGATCCTGATGTCTTCACGCTCTCCATCCACGGAGAAAGCAATTTCCCCTTCCGCAAGAAGAAGAGCCGCCTTGATGTGCCGTTGCCGGATGGAGTTGAAGACGCTGCTTATCTTCGCCGTCTCGATGAAGTTCTTCCTGCCGCTTTCGGCTTTCGTCCGGACATTGTCTTCTACCAATCCGGCGTCGATCCTCTGGCTTCCGATGTTCTCGGGCGCCTCTCCCTCACCCATGAAGGACTCATCGCGCGCGACCGCATGGTTTTTTCAGCCGCGATCCGCTTCGGCGCGCCGTTTGTTCTAACCTCCGGCGGCGGCTATTCGCGACCCATTGAACATAGCGCTGAAGCGCATGCCAACACTTATCGCACGGCGTTGGAGATGTTTAGCGGTATTTAACGCCGGGGCCGATCGTCAGTTTGAAAAGAGTAGCGCAGGACCTGCTTAGCCGCGCTGCATCGGAACTCGCCTGTCCCATGATGCTGAAAAAAACTGCAGCCAAATCGACATAGAGGAAATCGAATCCCTGTCGAAGATTGATTAAGGAGCACAGGGTCTAGTGCGCCGACGTTATATCATTGTGCTTTCAGAATAAAAGAGAAGTTGTGAGAGGGCTTGCATGCCGCGTTACGAATACCGCAACATTCAGCCGCTGCCAGCGGCGGAAAAAGCGTTCCTGGACTGGATTCAGAAGCTCGATGAGCAGTTTGCTAACCGCAATGTCGAGCATCGCTGTCTCGTGGTCCGCAATACGCTGCATGAACTCTATCTGGGACAGCCCTATGCCGATCCAGCACCCAATGCCCCGCTGGCGGAGCAGGCATTGGTTCACAGCTTTGATCCACGCAACGCTTCCCTGGAGCCTGAATATTACGGCGATGTGGACGCGCAAAAATATGCCGAACGCAAACCCCTGATCTGGTTTTGGATGATGTTTGATCGATCGCCCATCGGACTCGACCACTGGCTTGGGTTTCGCATGCGCGCCATGATTGCAAAGCACGTGCTCAAGCACATCGGAAAAAACGTAAAGATTTTCCATGGCGTAGAAGTTTCTTACGGCTACAACCTCACGATTGAAGATAACTGCACGATCCACAAGTACGTGCTCCTGGACGACCGGGGAGAAATCATTATCCATGAAGGCAGCTCGGTTTCTGATTACGCCAATGTATATTCCCATGATCACGACCTGAATGACGGAATGATCGTGACCAACCGGAAGACTGAGATCGGCCCGCGTGCGCGTATTACCTATCACGCAACGGTAATGAGCGGTGTCCGAGTGCATGAACATGGCCTGCTCGGATCGATGGGAGTAGCGACGAAAGATATCGATCCGTTTACGATTTCGGTCGGCATCCCGGCAAAACCGGTGAAGGTGAAAACGATTGCGCCACAAACGAAGGCTGCTGGAGATAAGACGGGGACGTAGGTAACCGGAATTTTTCACCGCAAAGGACGCGAAGGGTCGCAAAGAAAGATTCTAAAAGCATGTCTTTGCGTCCTTGCGGTTCACCCTAGCTAGCCAATTTCTGACTGCCCGTTTTGCTAAACTGCTAGTGTCGGCCGATAAGTTTTGCCGCGCTTCATACAAATGACAGATCAACCAACGCAAAACTCAGTTTCACGTGTCCTCAGCGGTATGCGCCCCACGGGCAAATTGCATCTAGGAAATTACGTTGGAGCCTTAAAAAATTGGGTTTACCTCCAAAGCAGACACGATTGCTTTTTCATGATCGCAGATTGGCATGCATTGACTACTGATTATGAAAACACACGCCACCTTGCTGATAATACACGGGAAGTTCTGCTTGATTGGCTCGCCGCGGGTCTCGATCCGGCAAAGTGTACGATGTTCGTCCAATCCCACGTGCTGCAGCATTCCGAGTTACACGTACTCCTCTCAATGATTACTCCATTAGGCGAGCTTGAACGGGTTCCTAGCTACAAAGATCAGCAGCAAAATTTAGCCTCGAAAGATTTAACATCTTATGGCTTTCTAGGTTACCCCTTGCTTCAAGCCGCGGATATTCTTGTTTATCGGGCGAATTGGGTGCCAGTTGGCGAAGATCAAGTTGCTCATGTTGAGTTGACGCGTACCATCGCTAGGCGATTCAATTCATTCTTCCCCAAAGGCGGAGTCTCAGCCACATTTGCAGGGCCTTACGGTGGCGATCCAAGAAGCCTGACAGATAAAGTATTAATCGAGCCGAAAGAACTTTTGACATCTACGCCAAAGCTCCTTGGCACTGATGGCCGAAAAATGTCGAAGTCCTACGGAAATTCGATTCTATTGAGTGAAGAATCAGACAGTCTCGAACACAACATCAGAAACTCCAAAACTGATCGGCCGACGCTTACTCAACCTGGCAACCCGGATCGCTGCCCAGTCGGAAACTTGCACCAAATTTTTAGTGATCCAGAAACTTTTCCCGGAAGATTAGATGAAATTACAGTCGGTTGCACTACGGCTACCATCACTTGTGTTCAATGCAAAAGCTTGGCAATTGAAAGTGTTGAGACAAAGCTGAGGCCAATACGTGAAAAGCGGCGGCGATTCGCCGAAGACCCAAAGTTTTTGTTGGAAGTCATTCGAAAAGGTGCACAAACAGCTGCCAAAACGGCGGAAACGACAATGAAAGATGTACGTAGCGCCATAGGTCTTCTACCCAAAGCTTCCATTAAGAGCCTCTCGCATAACGCTGGGGATAATTTTTTGCTGCGCGTTCCAGCGTCTATATCGAGGACCCATGGAGATGAGCAAAGATGGGAAATTCGAAGTAATTTGTGGCTTGAGAAAGTGCAACAGTATTCGTTGACAAAACTCAAGGATAAGCCGCGCGTGTTCATTACTCGCAAAAACAAGAAAGTTGGGATTTATGATGCGGCGGAAAGCAGCAGCGGTGAATGGGTCTTTGGATTAAAAGACCAGCCTCTGAACGTGTTAGTGCTACTCGCTCAAGACCGACAGCGCAATCTGCATGATTACGTTTTGCCCCAAGCATTTCTGCAAGAACACTGGAAACAATTTGAACGAACTGATAATACAGTTGAAATCCATCTTAGAAAGATTGACGATGTCGCATCACTCTTACTTAAGGATCAGACTTTACCGATCCAGCAGTATGAGGGCGATTACAGCGCGTTGCAATAGCCGCGATTAGAATCTGGTGAGAACTCCCTGAATCTGCCTGGCAGCGGAAAGGTTCTCGGGGTCCTTCGACGCGCCCTCGCTCCCTCCGGTCGCTCAGCCTTGCTCAGGATGACAGGGAGAGGCGGCTCTGACTGCCGATAAGGTCCTCGTCGAGCATGCATAATCCGCAAAAAGGACCAGTAATCCACAGTCCACGTTCCGCAAGACCTGCCAATACGATTTAGAATTGTTAGTGTACACACTGACTTTGTATGTGTGTACACCCGTGACACAAATAGGGAAGGAGTAAACGGAGTTTTGAACTTGGAATTCGAAAATCCTCCGCTTCCTCAGTTCCTCCGTGTTTCAAAGGTTTTGTTTTTTTAATGGCAGAAACTTCACAATCCGCGAAGCCGCAGACGAACGAATTCCCGTTCTCGGTAAGCGTTGGCCAGGTCTATGACGGCCCGCTCGATCTCCTGCTGGACCTTGTCCGCAAGCAGGACATCGATATTTATGACATTCCCATCGCCAAAATCACGGCGCAGTATCTGGGCTATGTGGAAAATCTGAAACACCTGGACGTGGACGTTGCGGCGGAGTTCATCTACATGGCTTCCCTGCTGATCCACATCAAGAGCAAGATGCTGCTGCCGCGCGATCCTGAAGCCGCCGAGGGCGACCAGGAAGATCCGCGTGAAGAACTGGTACAGCGGCTGCTGGAGCATGAAAAATTCAAAAACGCCGCGCAGATGCTAATGCAGAAACAGCAGATTGAAGAAGCGGTCGTCAGCAATCCTTCGATGAAGGAATTTAAAGACGCCGAAGGCACTGAGCCAGAGCTAGCTGCCGATGTGGTTGACCTGGTGCGCACGTTTCAGCAGATTCTCGACCGCGCCAAGTCGCGGCCGATTCTGCAGGTAGACGAAGAAACGGTCACCGTCGGGCAGATGATTGAATTTTTTCGGCGGCGCTTGTTGATGGAAGATCGTCCGATTCCGCTGAAACGGCTTTTGCAGCACATCACTTCACGCCATGCTCTCATCTCATCTTTTTTGGCGCTGCTCGAACTCGTACGCCTGCAAGCCATCCTGCTGCGGCAGGAAAGAGTTTTTGGCGAGGTCCTGATCAAGAAACACGCGATGTTTGATACCGTAATGGGTGAAGGGACCGCGGTGAGAGATGATTGGAGATAAAACGGTATTTAGTACTTGGTATTCGGCAAATGATCGTGGCGCACACAGATTTTATAGCTGACGCGAACAGATGCGTGTACAAATGCCCAGCTAAATACCAAGTACTAAAAACTAACTACTGATGTCCATCAAAGCTAAACTCGAAGCGATTATTTACGCGGCGGAAGATCCCATCACGCTGGACCAGATGGCAGCGCTGCTCAAAGACGATCTGCTGGCACTGAAAACCGCGCCAGGG
Organism: Candidatus Angelobacter sp.; assembly: GCA_036515395.1. Lineage (GTDB taxonomy): Bacteria > Acidobacteriota > Terriglobia > Terriglobales > Acidobacteriaceae > Angelobacter. Next base: position 3,374 of record DATBVH010000698.1, on the reverse strand, counting down.
GCAACTCCGGAATCCGGCGTGCCACAGCAAGCCACGGTGCCGATTCCTGATTCGTTCGAAAATCATTTAGGCGCGGTAGAAGAATCCGCACCGCAGCCGCCGAAGAAAATCAAAGAGAAATCAGAGAAGGTCGAATTGCGCGGGCTTTTGCGGCCCTATCTTGACGAAATTGTAGCCGACTACGCGAACCCGGAGCGCGGAATTGAAATTCGGGAAGTTGCAAGCGGCTACCGGATGTCGACCAAGCCCGAGCATCATGATGTGGTGCGGGCGTTTTCAAAGAGTTTGAAGCCGCCTATCCGTCTCTCTTTGCAGGCGCTGGAGACCCTTGCTGTGATCGCGTACAAGCAGCCGGTAACGGTCCCGGAAATCAGCGATATCCGCGGCGTGGACGCAGCCGGCGTGATCGGCACTCTGCTTGAACGCAAGCTCATTACCACCGCGGGAAGAAAAGCCGTGGTCGGGCGGCCGATGTTGTACAAGACGACCAAAGATTTCCTGATGCGCTTTGGACTTCGCGATCTGAGCGAATTGCCCAGCCTGGAAGAATTTGAAAAGCTGGCAGCGGGCGAACTCCAGGACGAACTCTTTGACTCCGCTGACAGCCCGGTTGCTGTGGCAGACGCAACCGGCACACCCGGTGAAGATGGCGGCGTGGAGCAACTGGAAGAAGACAAAGCTGAGGTCCCGCAGAATGTGACTGAGCCGACTGTCTCTTCTGACCCTGAGCACAACAAAGCCGACGAACAGGTGGCCGACCAGATTGCTTCTGAAAGCACAGGCGGCTAAGAATGGCTCCACAGCGTTTACAGAAGATCATTGCTGCCGCAGGCGTTACCTCGCGACGCAAAGCGGAAGACTTGATCACGCAAGGCCGCGTCAGCGTAAACGGCCAGACTGTGACAGAACTCGGCAGCAAGGCCGATCTGCAGAAAGACCACATCAAGGTCGATGGCAAGCTTTTGCAAGGCGCCGAGCGACACGTCTATCTGCTACTCAACAAACCTAAAGGTTATGTAACCACTGTGACCGATCCTGAGCGCCGTCCCACGGTGATGGACCTTATTAAAGGTGTGGGCGCGCGCATTTATCCCGTGGGCAGGCTGGACTGGTCAAGCGAAGGCCTGCTGCTGCTAACCAATGACGGAGAGCTTGCCGCCAAGCTCACGCACGCTTCATCGCACGTACCCAAGACGTATCTGGTAAAGGTCGCCGGACGCGCCAAGGAAGAAGAAATCGAAAAGCTGCGGCGCGGGATCAAGATCGGCGCCAAGCCGGGCCCACGACGCATGGAAATAATCCACACCGCGCCGGCGCAAATCCGCCTGATGAAAGACGCCGACAATCCTTGGTATGAAGTGACTTTGATTGAGGGCAAGAACCGCCAGATACGCCGCATGTTTGAAGAGATTGGCCATCACGTGGAGAAGATCAAGCGCGTGCGTTACGGGCCGCTCACGCTGGATGTTGAGCCAGGCCAGTTTCGCGAATTGAAACCCGGAGAAATTGCGGCACTCAGGCGTGCGGGACGAGGCGACAAGGCGCAACCAACTGAACGCAAACCGCCATCGAGGAAACAAGCCAGCGCCAGGCGCGGCGAACACCGCAGAGAACGAAGACCCAGCCGGTAATGTTCCTCACGACCAAAGATAAACTATCAACCCGCGACCTGCGGACATAGCGAAGCAACTCTGCTTGTGGTACAAACTTCTGTTATCCCTTCTTCTCCGATGAAAAAGACTGTCCTCGATCAAATTCCGGAACACATACGAGCGCTGGTTGGATACGTGCCGGGAAAACCTTTGCGCCAGGCGCAGTTGGAATCCGGCGTGGCGATGATTAAGCTGGCGTCGAATGAAAATCCATTCGGGCCTTCTCCGCTGGCGCTGGAGGCCATTCGAGAAGCGGCAGCCGAGGTCAATCTCTATCCGGACAACGACGCCAGTGAGTTGCGGGAGGCGCTGGCGGCGCGTCATCAACTGGCGGCGGAGCAGATTTTTATTGCCGATGGCTCGCTGGGAATTCTGGATGTTGTGGCGCGGACGTTGCTTGTACCGGGGACGAACTGCATCAGCAGCGAACGGTCGTTTATCAGCTATCCGGTGATCACGCGCAGCATAGGCGCACGGTTTATTGAAATTCCCATGCGGAATGATGCCTACGATCTGGACGCGATTGCAGCGGCCATCGACGAACAGACACGCGTGGTGATCCTGGCAAACCCGAACAATCCCACAGGTACGATGTTTGATGCCGATGCGACGGAAGCGTTTCTAAAACGCATTCCTGAAAGCGTGCTGGTAATTCTGGATGAAGCGTACTCCGATTTTGCCGAGTATTTTGCGCGGCAACGCGGCATTACGTATTCGCGATCGTTTGAGTATGTACGGGCCGGCAAATCGAACGTGCTGGTGCTCCGTACGTTTTCCAAAGCGCATGGACTGGCAGGCGTTCGGTTGGGATATGCCTGCGGAGATCCGGAGCTGCTGCGATATTTTGCTCGGGTACGAAATTCATTTTCCGTCTCCATAGTGGCGGAAGCAGCGGGACTAGCTGCAATCCGCGACGTGAACCACATCCGCAAGACGGTGGAAAACAATGCAGTGGGAGCGGTGTGGCTGCTGGAGCGATTCAAAGAGCTCGGAGTCAAAGCCATACCGACAAGTGCGAACTTTATCCACTTTACGGTAGATGAAGACGCTGGCGCATTCACCAAACGTATGCAGGCGGAAGGCGTGATCGTGCGATCACTGGTGCCGTGGGGCGCACCGAATGCGATACGCGTGAGCATTGGGACGCCAGAACAGAATGAAACGTTCATCCGCGCACTCAAGAAAGTGGTTCGGCAGACCGTGACGCCGTAACTTTTCAACCACAAAGGACACGAAGGAACACGAAGAAGAGCAGTGTGTGTTTACTGTCCTAATTAAATCAGGATAGTTATAAGATTTTTCTCCTTTGTGACCTTCGTGTCCTTTGTGGTTAACTTGAGCCGATGGCTTCCTCCACATGGAACACCGCAGCGACGCTGGGAAGGCGCAACGTGCTTGCGTCCATCGGGATGGTGCTGGTGGCGGTGTTCGTGGTTTTTGCGCTGTTCGCGCCGTGGATCGCTCCGCAAAATCCCAGCAACATTGATTTGCCTTCTCGACTGCAGCCGCCCAGCGGCGCCCACTGGTTCGGCACGGACGAACTGGGCCGCGATATCTTTTCGCGTGTGATTTACGGGGCACGCATCTCCATGCTGGTGGGCAGCAGCGTGGTGGCAGGGTCGCTGCTGCTGGGGCTGGTTTTGGGCTCCATTGCTGGATATTACGGCGGTCTGGCTGATAGGTTTTTTAACGTGATCGTGATGAATGCTTTCCTGTCTTTTC
>DATBVH010000697.1:0-14968 GCA_036515395.1 Candidatus Angelobacter sp. | reverse complement strand
CTGAGCTGGCAAAACGATTTGCCGTGATGGCTCCGATGGTGGAATTTCTCAATCGGCCGTTTGCGCAAAAGAAAGCGCCGAAAAAGATGCTGTTTATGGGGTTCTAGAGAACGGTTTCGCCCAAGAGCGCCATCTGCGGCTTGCGGCGTTCAAATTACTGAAAGAACTCCTGCATCGTTGGCGCTGTAGCAGAGTTTCCGGGATGGTCAGTGACTCCAAGCAGGTCCATTACTAGTCGCAGCGTGCTTTGATGCTGATACAAAGTCGTAGATTTAAAGCCCGCTTTAACATGTGAGCCAGCCATTACCCATGCCACCTTGCCGCCTCCGTTCACAACATCCACGTCCAGCGATTCGTCGAACACTATGATGAAAACGCTGTTGGCGAGCGCCGGCGATTTGATCAGCGGATCAATATTGTTCTTCAGCCAGTTATCGGCTGCCGTAAGCTTGTCACTATCCAAACAGACTGAGCCGCCGGTGGGACAATCATGGGCATCGTCTTCCGCGTTCGGTGCGATAAAGGCAAAGCTCGGCGCCGTGCCAGCGGTAAGATCTGAAGAAAGTTGAGTGAACGGAACCAGGTTTGCCGTTTCCGTGCTTGAGCCCAGAACATCGGTCATGTAAGCAAATGGATTATGGTGCTTGAAGTATGGATAGACATCGCCGCCGGTATAACCAACTGAGGGAAGGCTTTCCATATACGCTTTCCAGGTTTTGCCTGCCGCGGCAAAGGCCCGCGGAATGCTGTCTGAACTTACGGTCCCGGTGAACGCGTCATTATTGGTCTCAATATTGCCGGTCGTGAGCATGAAGTAATTGCCGATGGAAGGGTGCGTGTTGGCAAAGTAATTTGTCGCCAGAGAATGTTGCGTGGCAAGCGAGTTCAGGTACGGCATAAAAGGGCTGCCAATTACCTGATTAAATGCATGGTTCTCCAGCACAACTAAAAATACGTGGTCGGCGGCTGGGAAAGTTGTGGGCGTTGGCGTAGGGGTAGGACTTGACGCAGGGGTCGGAGTGGCAGCTGCTGTGGAACCCGAGGTACTTACGGCGCCGCCGCCGCAGCCTGCCGCAATCAAAAGAAGGGAGAAGAACAACACGCAACAAACGAGCTTTGGGCCCATGGGGACGATCTCCTGCACACACCGACTTTGGATGCAGCAGAGCTGCTGGATGTTGGTCTTGGCTCTTGGTGTTTGCAGCGAGTGAAGCCAAAAGCAAACCGGCCACTGCAAGGGGCCGGTTCAGGAGCTGGTTCACTTAAGAAGGTTCTACTGGAAAAACTCTCCCATGGAGGGCGCCACTGCAGATGCACCGGGCATGTCACTGACATTCAGCAATTGCAACATGAGGCGAAGCAGTGACTGGTGTTGATACATTGTGGATGATCTAAAGCCGGTTTTCACATGTGGGCCTACGAGCACAGTCATTACCTGTCCGCCGCCATTGGTAATATCGGTATCGAGTGATTCGTCGAAGGTAATGATGAGTACGCTATTGCCGAACTTCGGACTATTGATCACTGGGTCGATATTCGCTTTCAACCACGCGTCGGCCGCAGCCAATTTCTGGTCGTCGGTGCATGAAGATCCGCCTCCAGGACAATCATGCGCATCGTCCTGCGAGTTGGGTAGCACGTAAACAAAGTTGGGCAGCGATCCAGCCGCAAGGTCGGATGAGAGCTGCGAAAACGGCACCATGTTCGCGGTCTGCGCCGGCGAGGTGGTTATGTCACTCAGATAAGCAAATGGATTGTGCCGCTTCAGGTAGGTTCCGGCATTCGGCCCGGTGTAACCCACAGAGGGCAGGCTTTCAATATATGCCTTCCATGTTTTTCCAGCTCCGCTAAGAGCGCGGACAATATTGTCATCGCTCACAGTACCGGTAAAGCTGTCATCAAAGGTTTCAAAGTTTCCCGTTGTCAACATAAAGTAATTCGGGATAGAGGGATGCGCGTTGGCAAAATAATCTGCCGCGAGACTATGCGCCGTGGCTAGCCCATTTAAATACGGCATCACGGGATTGCCAATCACTTGCCCGAAACTGTGGTTTTCCAGCATGACCAGAAAAACATGGTCGGCCGTTGCTGTAGGTGGAGGCGGATTGGTTATAACCTTGGAGACGCCGCCGCATCCGGCGCAAATCAGTACTGCTAAGAATAAAGACATCAAAACTGGTTTCATTTGTTTGGGCCCTTAGAACCTATACGCGCAGGTGGTTGTTTCACGGGTTAGATGCAACTGTTCTGTCCGATGTAGCCCCCAAGGCTAACCAGAGCCCGATTTTCAGGGCAATATGTGTCTTTTCATGCGGCGGTTGCTTTTGTTGATCGCTTGTATGCTGCCTGCTGTGGCTGGCGCCGGTTGGAGCCGATCGGGAAGATTGATTAAAGTGAAAAACGTCGCTCGCTACAATAGTCACACATCGTGGAACGCCCGCTTTTGTGGGCTTCCCCAAATTTCAGGCCAAACCATTTGCGTGAGATTTCAATCCCTCAAGAACTCTTCAATTATTTTGTCTGCGAAGTTCACGGCAGCTTTTGGTCTTCTCACGAGAGGATCGCATTTTTTCAAGCTCTTAGATTGGTCGGAGAGAGTTGTATTCAGGCAGTTTTTGTTGAATAAAAGCAAAGCAGCCTACGGTACTGCATAAAGTTTTGAGAATAGGGAAATCGGCTTCGCCCCGTTTAGCAAGCTGCTCTTGAGTATTTAGAAGTCCATTCTTCACGGTCCGGAATAAAAGTGCTTACATGGTACAGTTGTTTGTTTAAGCTGTGCGTTCTCTTATGCGAACCAAATCCCAGGAACTCCACGCGCGCGCCTGCCGAGTAATCCCCGGCGGCGTCGATTCGCCAGTGCGTGCCTTCAAGTCAGTTGGTGGTGAGCCGCCGTACATCGTGCGCGGCAAAGGCTCGCGCATATGGGACGCCGACGACAATGAATACATTGATCACGTCGGCTCGTGGGGGCCGCTGATTCTGGGGCACGCTTTCCCAAGCGTGGTAGAGGCCGTGGAAAAGGCCAATCGCGATGGCGCCAGCTTTGGCGCATGTACCCCCGCTGAAGCCGAGCTGGCCGAGGTAGTGATTGAAGCTTTCCCTTCGATGGATAAGGTTCGCTTCGTCAGTTCAGGAACGGAAGCGACCATGTCCGCCATCCGGCTGGCGCGGGCATTTACCGGACGAAAATACATTGTGAAATTTGAAGGCTGCTACCACGGACACGCAGATTCCTTGCTGGTAAAAGCTGGCTCGGGTGTTGCGACGCTCGGCATACCCGGTTCAGCCGGCGTGCTGGATGAGCAGGCAAAGTTCACTCTGGCTTTGCCCTTCAACAGTCAGCAGGCCGTGGAAGAGGCATTCACCAAATTCAAAGACCAGATTGCCTGTGTGATCGTTGAGCCAGTCGTCGGCAACATGGGATGCGTTCCGCCGCACGAGGGCTATCTGGAGTTTCTACGCTCCATCACCGCGCAGCATGGCACGGTGCTGATCCTCGATGAAGTAATGACCGGCTTTCGTTTGAGCTTTGGCGGCGCGCAGCAGCTCTATAAGATCAAGCCTGATCTCACTACGCTGGGTAAGATCATCGGCGGAGGCTTGCCAGTAGGCGCTTACGGTGGCCGTGCAGAACTCATGGACATGATCGCGCCACTCGGTCCTGTGTATCAGGCGGGGACGCTCTCTGGAAATCCGCTGGCCATGGCTGCAGGCATTGCGACATTGCGAGAGTTGAAGCAGCGTCCGGAGATTTACACGCAACTGGAGCAGCACAGCGCCGCGCTGGTGAATGGCGTGCTCGCTACGGCAAAAAAGAAAGGCGTCGCACTCACCGCCAATCGCGTTGGCTCCATGTTCACATGGTTCTTCCAGCCCGGCACGGTCCACGACTGGGACACCGCGGCAAAATCAGACACGCAGGCCTTCGGCAAGTTCCATCGCGCCATGCTCGAACAAGGCATTTACCTGCCGCCATCGCAATATGAAGCCATGTTCATGAGCGCGGCGCATTCCGATGCCGATATACAGCAGACAATCGCTGCTGTGGCCGAAGCGCTCTGATAGCCTTTCCATTTGAAATTGCTCGTCACCTGTTTTCGCGATCTGGGATGAGCGGCGCTCACCACGTCCTCTGGGGACCGTCTACTATGACATCGCGCCAGAGGAGAACCATTGATCGGAATTGCCAAACGTCCATCTTTACTCATTCTGCTGTGTCTTGCATTTTTGGACAGCACAGTCGGGGCCAAAGACTATGGCAAGATCTCCAGCCAGAAAGTTGCTGAAGGCGTATATCTTTTCACCACCACTCCTTACGCAGACGTCGGGCTGAGCGGAAATTCCGTGGCAATCCTTTCCGATGAAGGCGTTCTGATTTTTGATTCCAGTGCTACGCCGGAAACAGCAGCAACGGTGCTGGCGGAAATCCGAAAGCTTACTGACAAGCCGGTACGCTACCTCGTGAATTCGCACTGGCATTGGGACCACTGGGGAGGTAATCAGACCTACCTGGCAGCTTTTCCCGGGTTGCAAATCATCACGCATGAAAAGACGCGCGAACTCATGCTGACGGTCGAGCCGCGATGGAACGATAAAGGCCTGAAAGAAGATCTGCCGCAGTTTTTGGATGGCTTTGAAAAGCAAATTGCCGCTGCCAAGGCGAAGAATGCGCCTCCGGAGCGCATCAAGGCGGCGGAAGAGCGCCTGGCCGCTGATCGCAACTTTCTCGCGCAGAAGCTGGCATTGCACAAGACCTATCCCAATGTGACCTTCTCTGATTCCATGACCATCCTGATGGGCGGCCGCGAGATTCAGGTGCTGCATGCACAAGCCATTACTACGGGCGATACTTATCTCTATCTGCCAAAAGAGAAAGTGCTGGTCACGGGCGACATTCTGCTCAGTCCATATCCTTTCGCCATTGGTGGGACCTATCCCGCCGAGTGGCTCAATGCTCTGGAGAAGTTTGCCGCGCTTGCGCCCAACGTGATCATCTCCGGCCATGGCGATGCCGAAAGCAATACCGACTTCCTACGCGGCAACATCGCTCTGTTTCAGGAAGTAATGCAGCAGGTAAAAGCGGACAAGGCGGAAGGCATGACAGTCGAGCAAACCTCCGAAGCAGTGGACAAGCAAAGCGCGGAATTAGCGGCAAAAATCGGAATCAAGGACGCCGAAACCGCCGCAGCGTTTAAAGATTACTTTTTGGATGTTTTTGTGAAACGAGCCTATCGCGAACTGGATGGCCCATTGGGCGATTTGCCTGACGGTCTTCCGAAATAAACCGCCAAACAAATTGGCCGCGAATGAACGCAAATGAACACGAATCAAAAACCTGAGTTTTATTCGCGTCTTTTCGCGTGATTCGCGGCCAGATTCTTGCAAGAAAAGCCTAGATTCCTACAGCCCCGTAATCCGTCCCCGTCTCCGTATCGCGCACCTTTTCTCTTTCGTAAGCGCGATAAGGATTTCGCCGCGTGCCTAGCCGGCGCTTGCGCAATTCAAATCCGGCATACAGTCCGCCGGCCAGTACCGCGGCTGCAAATGCGGCAATAGACATGATGCGTCCGGGATTATCGAGCAGAGGGCGCGCAATATGCGAAGCAGTCATCACCACCCGCGCCGGAAGTCCCATCGCCTGGCGAAAATCGTTCAGTGATTCTTTTCCGCCGCGTTCCAAAGCGCGATAGGCATATAGCGAGCTATAAGGCACCGGCATATCGAGATCCTGGCCGCCATTGACCACCGCATGGCTCACGCCGCGTTCTTCCTGGGTTTCCAGCAGTTCCTGGATGGCTTGACCAAGCCCCGTAGGCTTGGACCAGAGTGAAAGAAAAGCCACGCGGCCGGATTTATCAATCAGGAAAGCTGGATTAGGGAGCTTGGAGTATTTGCGATGGATAGAGCCGCGCAAATCGTCCACCAGGATCGGCATTTGCATGTCTTCTTCATCCCGCAGAAGCCGCGCAGCCTCGGTCTTTTCGCGCATGGATTTATGCGCCGGAATCACTTCGCCGGGATGAGCCTCGCGCACATAAATAAAAAGAAATTCAATTTCGTCGCCGCGAAAACGATCATAAAGCTCGTTGATCTGCCCGATGGAAGCGGCGGTCATGGGGCACGTGGCCGATCCAAAAACCAGCAAAACGTTCTTTTTCCCGGCGTAATCGCTTAAGCGGACAGTCTCGCCATCCAGGGTCGTGGCCTTGAAATCAGGCGCCTGCACACCCGGTCCGGGGCCGGAAAATGAGCTGCGGGCCAGATCATGAAAGAGTTCGCGGGAAAAGTGTTCATAATTGTAAGTACCCAAACCCAGCATTTTCACTCCTCTGATGTGGCGCGCTTGTTTTGCCGGTTACCCAGCTACTTCCGAACAGCAGGGCGACAACAGTATTCGATGCCGCTGGCGCTTTCGCCGTTTTCTTTAAGCTACCCTGTCTTAAATTATTTGACCACGATAAAATGAATAGTTTTTCGGCAAGGCCCGGAGCTTGCAGTATGGCCCGGTGAAAGACTACGTGGAGGAATGAATGGCGGCTTTGAAAGCTGGAGAGATGGCCCCGGAGATCGAGCTTCCCGCGGTGACGGGAAAACAGAGACACAAGTTCAAGCTCAGTGATCTTCGCGGGAAAAAGAACGTGATTCTGGCGTTTTACCCGTTGGACTGGAGTCCAACTTGAACAAATGAAATGTCGGCGTACGGCAGGTACCTGCCAAAGTTCGCCGAACACGATGCCCAGGTCGTGGGCATCAGCCCGGATTCAATTTACAGCCATCTTGCGTGGCAGGAAAAATCGATTGGCTGGCTAGAATATCCATTGTTAAGCGACTATTGGCCCCACGCTGGTGTGGCGCAGCAGTTCGGTATCCTGCGTCTGGGAGAGCCGCTGCCCGGAATTAATGACCGTGCCATCTTCATCGTGGATAAACAAGGGAAGATCGCATTTTCCAAGACCTATGAACTTGGCCAGGAGCCGGATTATGACGAGCTGGTGACTGAGGTCGGAAAAATCAAATAAAGCGGCAGCGCTAACGGGCGATAAAACGCCCTCGCGAGAGGGCGTTTCTTTTCGATGGAGTAGCGTTATTTCTTTGCGGTCTTCTTAGCTGGTGCTTTCTTTGCTGCCGGCTTTTTTGCCGCCGGGGCAGGCGATTTCTGCAGCATGTCCTCAATGATCTGGTCTAGCTTGCTGCGGTCTTCAACTTCAACGGCGGGAGTTGCAGGGCCGCCATTTCCGACAACGAAGATAGTAGGCGTGTGTTGCAGGCCCATTTGCGTTCCCATTTGACGATCGGCCAGGATCTTGGCTTTGAACTGTCCGTCAGAATCAAGAACAAAAGGGACCGGCGACTTGTTGTCATTGGCAAACTTGTCAACATACTGGCGCAGGTTGGATTTATCGATCAGCGACTGGTTTTTGAAAATATAGGCTCGGAAATCGTCGCCCAACTTTTCTGATTTGCTGTCAAAGTAGCGGGCAAACACCGCCGCGTCGAATGACCAGGGATGCATTGGCAGCGGAAAATCATGCAGCACCACGGGAATATTGTGCTTCTTGGCTGCTTCCCATACCACCGGGTAGGCGCGGGCGCAGTCAGGACACTCCATGTCCTCAAACATCACAATGGCCGCGCGGGCGCCCGGCGGCGGCTTGAGTTGCGAACCGTCAGCAGCGCGAGAAGCCGCCGGAGCAAGCGCCAGAGCGAGCGCTGCGGCGATATAAATAAAACGTTTTGCCAATATATTCATTTTGCTAATTATCCTGTCTTCTTAGGGGTTTTGCCGATATTTTTCTTGCGGATTGCGGCCTTGGCCGGGAGACTTACTTTAGCGGCAGCCACCGGCTGCGCCTTGCTGAGCATGTTCTCGATCATCTGTCCCAGCTTCTCCCGAACTTTCACTTCTTCCACCAAAGGCTGAGAAACTCCGCTATTACTTACAACCCAGATTGTGGGAGTATGTTCCACGCCAATGCGCTGCCCGAGCAAGTAATCTGCTCTCACCAGTTCCGCGAGCTTGCCATCCGGATCTTTCTCAGAAGGGATGGCCGTCTTGTTCTCGCCGGCGAATTTTTGTGCCCAATCTTGCAGGTTGTCCCGGGTGATTTGTATCTGGTTGGAGTAGATGAATTTACGGAAATCATTCCCCATGTCGGGCGATCTCTGGTCGAAATAGCGGGCCCACACTGCCGCATCAAGGGCCCAATTATGCATGGGCAAAGGGAAATCATGCAGGACCACGGGAATTTTATGCGCGTTCGCGGCTTCCCAAACCTCAGGATAGGCCTTGGAGCACTCCGAGCATTGTAGATCTTCAAACATCACGATAGCTACCGTGGCCCCGCGAGGCGGCTTGAGCAAGGTGGCATCGGCGGCAAGCGCAGCCGCACCCATACCCAGCGTAACCAGCGTGATCAAGGCCCGATTCAGGCGCAATTTCATTCCCCCGGTTCCCAACTCAACAAGTAGGCTCTTACCCCATATTTTACGTGAGCCGCGGTCTTCACACATAGGTTGGAACGGCTTCAGAAATGAAACTTAAGGCTCCCGCCCAGCGTGCGTGATGGCGCAAACTGAATCGGAATCTCTTCGCTTTCCTTGGATATTTTGTAGCGGTTGTCGGTCAGGTTCGTCGCGTCCAGTTCCAGGTCAAGCCTGCGGGATTCGGCCTTCCACATGTTGAATCCGGCGCCCAGATCGGCGGTGAGATGCTGGTCCAGCCGTGGGCCGTGTTCAACGATGGTCCCGCTGCCGTAGCGCAGAGCGGTGCCAATCCAGGAACTTCTCCAGCTGTTGCGATAAAAAAGATTGGCCGTGCCGGTATGCGTCTGATCAAAGGCGGGCTGAATGCGCTGGCCGGGATCAAGAGGTTCATCGCCGGTAAATCCGCCGGTTACCGGCCCGTAAAAGAAGGTGCGGGCCAGCGTATATCCCACGCGAGCGCTTATGCCCAGGCGTTCCAGGCTGCGCACATTCAGGATCACATCAGCGCCGCTGGAGCGCGCTGTGTTGAAGTTAATGGGAACAAACAGCCGCGAGATGCTGATTTCATGGTTCTCAAAGCTGTTATGCCCGGTGTGCGTGTAGGCGTCCACTTCAAGCGCCACCTGGGGCTGCAATTCCTGCTGTATGCCGACTTCAAAATAGTTCTGCGTATAAGCGCGAACGTTGCCCACGCGCTGGTCCGGATCAGCGGCATTGTTGCCGATAAAGCTGGCCAGCAGCGAATATTCAATGGGAGGCGGGGAGAACAGCCGGTTATACGAAGCGTGTACCACTGATTTTGTGCGCGTAATATGATAGGCCACGCCTACGCGCGGACTCAGCTGCACATGGGTATTAACCAAATCAAAGTAGTCGTAGCGCGCGCCCAGATCGACCGTAAGATTTTTGAACGGCGAAAAATGGTCTTGCAGATAAAGGCCGGCTTGCCCGCCCTTTACTCCGCCACGGAAGCTGAAGGCTCCGCTGGCGTCGAGATTGAAAATCTCAGCGTCACCGCGGCCGTCAATAAAAAAGCTTTCCAGTTCGCGCAGCCTCGTCAGATCCACACCTGCTTTAAAGACGTGCCCATGCCACAAATGCACCACATCACTTTTGGCGCCAACAGTAAGAGTGCTGCGTGATCCAATAGAAAGCGGCGTAATGGGATCAGATGTCGGCAGGATGCGGTCTGAACCGATCCGCTGATAGATGGAGCTGGAGAGAACCGTATCGGGGGAAAACGAGTGTCCCCAGGTAAGGATTGCCGTCTGTTGGCGGAGATGCCGTGACGGATCGCGGCCTACATCCTGATCTTCCGGCAAATTGGGCTGCTGAAAATTCGCGCCGCTGCCCATCAACAGCAACTTGAAATTATCTTTCCCGCTCACCCAGTCCAGCTGTGTGGTACCGCGAAGCGCAGAGCCAAAATCGTGCAGCTCAATGGCGTTGGGAGGATCGAGAAAGCGCCCGGAAGTAAAGCTGTCAGCAAAGACGTAGTAGCCGAACTTGCCTTTTGCGCCGCCATATTCGGCGTTCATGTCGTAATTGTCCTGCGTGGCTCCGCGAAAATTTACGCTTCCATGGTCCTGCATGTCGCGGCCGGAGCGTGTGGTGATATCCAGGACGCCGCCAAAACGATTGCCGTACTCAGCGGTGAATCCGCCGGTCATCAGCTCGACCGTCTCAAAGATCTGCGGGCTGGCTCCGGGACTGAATTGCGGCTGCGTGTTATCCAGAAAAGAAACGCCGTTAATGAATTCATGCAGGGAAAATTCATTGCCACGCACGTTGATGAAATTGTCATGGCTTTGGCTTGCACCCGGCATGAGGTTGGCGACCAGATTACTGGTGTTTTCTGCCATCGGATCCATCAGGCGCTCAAGCTGCTCGTGGCTGAAAGTCTGTGAACTGCCGGTCCGGCCCGGATCAATTGTCTGGTATTGCGCCCTCACCTCTACGTTTTCAGTGACAGTGGTCTTGGGGGCCAGTTCGATTGTCAATGAGACAGTTTCGCGCGGCGGCAGCACCATTTGATAGTCACGGGTGAAGTAGCCCGATGCCTCAGTCTTCACGACATATTGACCGGCATTCATCGCAGCAAAATGGAACCGGCCATTGGCGTCAGCTACGGTCTTTTGTCCTGGCGCGGAAGCCCCTGCGTGCGTGAGAGAAACCTGGGCTGCCGCGACGGGCTGTCCCGCAGAAGTTTTCACCACGCCTTCCACGCTCGATTGAGCGACGCAGAAAGATGCAGCCAGGATAAAAGAGGCTAAAAAGATCCGGCGAATCGTGGGCAAAAGAAGTCTCCAGAAAGGAAGTAATCCAGTGTTCGATTTTACCTTAGCTGCTGGAAAAGCAGCTATGGATTTAGCTGCGAAATGCTACTGCAGAGAGACAGAATCCGGACGGGATGAAACGCACAAGCTGGGTTGACAACCGATGAGAATGCTCGGCCTGGTACTCTAGAAAAACTTCTGTGGCGAAAGCAGGGCTATCTTTTCGCGGCCTTTTTTGATCAGGGCGCCTACCCAATGAAACATTCCCGTCTTAGGCTGCTCCTGGCGAACCTGCACCGTAGGGTAAAACTCATCGTAAAAAGAAATGTCGGCTGGGGCGGCGGTGATTCCCCGAGCGTTGCGGTTCTGCGTTGAACTCTCAATCCGACGATTTGCGCTACGATTTAACGCTGCTGCATTGTTCACTGACGGAACAGAAGCATGCAGGCCAAAGGCAAAACTCGCGATTACGAGAGAGCAAAGTAGACGGCGCACCCGTTTATTATACGAGCATTGGCATAAGGTAGAACCTGTCAGCTTGGAGAAAATTACCCTAGTTCTTTAGTGCTATACCCACTTAGGTTGTCTGGTCTGGGTAAGGCCAGAAACAGCAACAAATTGTTTGGCAGCATAGCGCTCCAGCAGCTTACGGGTAGCCTCGACTGTGAATGCACGATCCGTTCCAAAGGCCACGTGTCCACCATCATGCAGCAGGAGGATTTCTCCCTGCGGCTTTTGGCGCGAATCCATCTGGCGGCTTACTTTCCCAACGATCTCATCAGCTGATTTAGCGCTCCAGTCATAGCCGGTCACGGACCACATCACAGGGCTAAGCCCCATGCGGCGGGCCGTCCGCAGCACGTTAGGCCGACGACCGCCGAACGGCGGGCGAAAGAGCGTAATCTTTCCCAGAGCGTCTTCCAGAGCCTTGCTGCAGTCGGCAAGTTCCTGACGCAGCCGCCCCGCTGAAACCAGAATCAGATTGGGATGGCTGTCAGTATGGTTGCCAATCTCATGCCCAGCGGCCGCTATGACGCGGGCAATATCCGGGCGCTGCCGAACATATCTGCCGATCAAAAAGAACGTCGCCTTGGCATTGTGTTTGGCCAGCACGTCCAGTAAATGCATTGTGTGCGGATCGTTAGGCCCATCGTCAAAGGTGAGCGCCATTTGAGTGGGATCGCTGCCATGCGTGAGCGTGCGCCCATAGAGCTGCGACGAGGGCGCCATCGTAGCGTATCCAGCATAACTGACGCCGGCCGCGGCGGCGGAAGCTAACGTGATGTAAGGCCAGAGCATGAGAGAGATTTGGTAATTGGGTAATTTGGTAATTGAGTAAATAATCGAGGAAGACCTGCCTTCGCTCCTTGCCTCTTCAATTTCGAAACCGCAATCCTGGTCCACTACGTTCGGGATTTAAGATTTCAATTTCTAAATTACCAATTTACCCAATTACCAAATTTTATCTGTTCCTTTGACGCGGCAACCAGCGCTGAAACGCTTTCACTATCAATAACTTGTTGCCCAGCGCTCCGGCTTTCCACAGCCTGTTAACTGATTGCACATTGCCAGCGGACGGTTTGCCATATATGCTGCGTTGAAGTCAGCCGACTTGCGACTCATTTAAATCAGCGACACGTTTATCAGTGGAATATGGCCAAGCTTTTTGAACCACCACAATATATAGCAGTGGAAGGGCCCATCCGGGTGGGCAAGAGCACGCTGGCCAATATCATCGCGGACCGGCTGAACGCCCAGCGCGTGATCGAGCCGGAAGACAATCCTTTTCTGCGCGCGTTTTATGAAGGCGAGCGCGGCGCCGGCTTTCAAGCCCAGTTTGCTTTTCTTGTCCGGCGCTTTGAGCAGCTGCGCGCGCTGGAAGTGGGGCCCAAATCGCGCAAGACCGTGGTGGCCGACTACATTTTTGAAAAAGACAAGATTTTCGCCTATATCAATCTAAGCGATCCCGAACTGGAAGTTTATAACCGCTATTACCAGCTCTTCCGTGAGCAGCTGCCCGCGCCGGACCTGGTGATTTACCTTCAGGCCTCGCCGGACGTGCTGAAGAAACGCCTGCGCAAGAAAAATGTCTCAGGTGAAACCGCGGTGAGCGACGACTACATTGAAGAAGTGGTGAAGGCCTACGAACACTTCTTTTTTCATTACACGTCGTCAGACCTGCTGGTGGTGAATACCAACGACATTGATTTTGTGGAGCGCCATACTGACCTGCAAGAGCTGCTCCGCCGCGTGAGCGAGCCGATCCGTGGGACGCAGTACTTTCTGCCGCTGGGATCAACGGGCGCAGCTAGCGTGTAGCGGTTCGCCGGAAGTTACCTGGAAGATCGCCAACATGATAGCGTTGGATCAACGAGTACATCCCTACCATTATTCATTTCTTGCTCACCTTGTGCACAGATGAGAAGAGCATATTCGCGCCAAGAAGCGCCGCAATCAGCGCGAGCAACAGTGCCCGAAAAGACATCCGCATCTGACTGCAAATGACCAATAGACCAAGTCAATAGGCGGAGGCACACACATGAGCAAACAACCACACCATCAACGCGGAGCAGAATCCATGGGCGGAGGCAACTCCGGTCGCGAACCACAAATTCAGAGTGGCGCGGGAATGTCCTCAAAAAAGACAAACGCCGGAAGGAAGAAGAGCGCAACAAAGTCTCAAACCAAAACTAAACGGGCTGATCCCGGCACACGCCGCGCCTGCCCGCGCCAAATTGCTGCGGTCCAACAGAGAATGCCCGCCGTTCTGGCGGGCATTCTCTTTAAGTAATTTCAATTGCCGCTTAGGCTGCCGGTTTTTTGCGTCCAGTCTTTATTTTGTCGGTTACTTTGTCGTTTACGTTAACCGCTCCTTCGTTTTCAACCCGAACTTCTTCGTGTCGGACAGTGTCTGTTACTTGCTGGTTATCCTGAACGGCCTGTTTACGAACTCTTACTTCTCCGGTAACAACCGGCTCTTTCACTACACTGACCCGTTCTTCTGATACAGGCACACGGATTTCCCCTTCCTCGCCAATGCGTCCTGATAACGGCTCTGCTTCCCCTGCCGAAACCCGTTCCACCACAACTTCTTCTCTTGTCACGGGAACTGAGATCGTCTGATTTTCAGTAACGATATCTTTACGCAGGCGGATCTCGCCTTTTTCCACCCTCTGCTTTACGGCACGAAGCATTTCGCCCCGAAGCTGGATTCGGCGCTCGTTGGTGTCGGCTATGTTTGTGGCACCCCTGCTGCTGCCGGATGAAGCTATTCCCTCAGCTTCAAAACCGGAAGTGCGGACATCGCCATCGTGATCTTGAATAATTTCACGCGCTTCTTCCAGCCTCTCTGCGGGAGCAGACACAGTAACTACTGCTCCACCCGCGGCGATTCCGGAATTGTAATAGCGGGCGCGGTCGTTGGAAATGTTGCCATACGTACTTTCATGGGCGTTTTCATCGCCGATATATGTCTCATGTTCACCGGTAAAAAAATCCTTGATCTTGTCCCATGCGCTCCGATCATCAGTTTTGGCGCGGGAAGATAATGCGCGTTCACTACTGGCATCTTTAGGTCTCATGGATTCCGTTGAACTGAAGCTGGGATCATCCGCCATGGCCAATCCAATCTGGCCTGAGGTAAAACCGGCATCTTCCAAATCAGAGATTGCGGCCAGTGCGTCGGACCGGTCTTTAAAAAAAGCATAAATTTGGTTAGTAGTGTTGGATTGTACATTCGGCATGAAGGCAAACTCCTATTTAGCTGTAAATTTTTTTTGACGTGAAATACATCGGATGCCACGGCGCTTGAATGGGTGTGTAGCTGTCGGCTGTTATTCCAGTGTTGGCCAGATCGCGTGCGTAAAATCCAAAGGGCGAGACTAAAATGAGTTCGGGATTCGAGATCGGGAACCCCGGACAATGCCTGTTAGACTTGACGCTATGGAGACCCACGATTCAGTCGACAGGATGATCGACACATACGCGCAGAAGGCCGTGATCATTGCCCGTGAGTTCAACACCCGGCTGGATTACAGTGAGAACTCTCTGATGGAACTCGAAGGTATTCTGAGCCAGCTTGCGCTCGATCTGCCGCCGGGCGGACCTGCCACTGATGAGCTGGCAGAAATGTGCAAGATGTGGGGCTGCTATTTCGGAGAAGTAGTGCGGCGGCGCTTTGGGGGTGACTGGAGCATCGACACTTATCC
>DATBVH010000696.1:0-3194 GCA_036515395.1 Candidatus Angelobacter sp. | reverse complement strand
GGCAAGCGCCGCAAGCTGATGAAGCTTGATCCTTACACCGTCGTGGCGGTTGTAGCGTTCGCGGGAATCCTGGGCGCAAAGATCTGGCACATCGTCGATACACCTGCCGACCGCATGAACGCCGATACCTTCAAAAGCTTTGGCGCTCTGCTGGGCTGGTTCCGCGGCGGCTTTGCCTGGTTTGGAGGCTTCGTCGCCGGCATTGCCGCGCTGCTGATCATTGCCCGGCGCAACGGCGTGAATATGCTTACCATGCTGGATGTTTCCAGCTTCGCGGCGGCCGTCGGATACGCGGTGGGGCGCATCGGCTGCCTCATCTCCGGCGATGGCGACTATGGTAGACCCACGAATGTTCCGTGGGGCATGGCGTTTCCCGATGGTCTTGTTCCTACCAGCGGCCCCAACGGTACATGCGCGATTTATGGCTGGCCGCAAAACTGTGCCGTGCATCCCACGCCGATCTATGAATTCATCGCCTGCGTGCTGATTGGCTGGTACATATGGCGGCGCGGTTCGCGCGCCATTCAACATCCGCTTGCTCCCGGCGTGATCACCGGCGAATTTCTTGTCCTGTTCGGCCTTGAGCGCTTTCTGGTGGAGTTCGTCCGCATCAATCCGCACGTGCTGTGGGGCATGAGCAACGCGCAACTGGCCGCGCTGCTGACCATCGTGGCTGGAATCATTCTGCTGATCGTTGCGAGGCGTCGATTTCGCAAAGTAGATCCTGTACACAAAGTTTTGGACCACGTGGTCCAGCATGGCAACCAGGAAACCAAACCGGAATACCATCGCGCAACGCCTGAATGTCCCAACCCTGAGCGCTGGAGGATGTTTGACACCATGACCGCTGAAGTTGAAGTCCTGGATTTTCTGAAATGCCTGATGACCACCGTAAAACCCAACCTGGTGGTTGAGACCGGGACGTTTCTTGCCGTAAGCACCATCTATATGGCCGAGGGGCTGAAACAGAACGGCTCCGGCAAGATCATTACATGCGAGCCGGATAAAGAAGTCTTTGCCAAAGCCAAAGAGAAGATTGAGGCCTCCGGGCTGAAAAAGTTTATCGACTTCCGCTGCGAATCCAGTTTGGAGACGCGCGTTGCCGGGACTATCGACGTGCTTTTTTGCGACTCACTGCCTGAGCTGCGCGAGCCTGAAGTCCGGCACTTTCTCCCGTTCATCAATCCCAACGGCTTGATTCTGATGCACGACGCCAGTTCGCATTTGAAGACCGTCCGCGAAGGCGCCAAGCGGATGGAGGATGAAGGACTGATTTCAGTGGTGTTTCTGCCAACGCCAAGAGGGTTGGTGATTGCGCAGAAGAGAGCGGGAAGGAAGTGAGGGCAACGGGAACTTAAACCACGAAGGACACGAAGGAGCACCAAGGATCGCACGTGATCGGGTGATCGGAAAATCAAAACCTTACCGCTGATAAACGCAGATGATACTGATCCGGAGTAAGGACCCAGTTCCAGAATCGACCCCGGGGTTGAATCGTGTAAGTCTATATTTTTCGGGGTTAAGGTAGGGGAGCGGGTGCAAGGTACGGCTATCGACGGGAACGCCGAGATCGCATGTGATCGCCGACATTGGGAAGCAGGGCGCAAAGGTGCCGGGCAGACTTAATCGTTACCTATCTAAAGCTCAGTTTTACTTAATAATGCAATGGAGACTACCTTTGTAACCCTGAAATCTGCATATTTTTGTTTACGAGCTACAGCGTTTCAAAGTACACTGCAACCAATCGCTGACAATTAAGACCTTCAGCTCCCTTCCCCCTGCTCAGCACTACTTTATTTAAGGAGACTGCACCCGTGCGTTCTGTCTATTTAATAGCAATCGTTCTACTCATCTGTGTGTTCACAGGATGCGGCGGAGGCGGATCCAGCACGACCGCTCCCACGCCTACGCCAGGCGCGCAACTGGCCATCACTTCCGGCAACTGGGATTTAGGTGTGACCTCCGCAAGCGGCCCGACTTTCATCATCGGTGGCGACGTCAATCAATCCGGTAGCACTATTTCCGGAGGAGTACGGGTGGCCAACTCCACCTGCTTCACGTTTGGTACCGCAGTTCCGGTTTCAGGAACCATTTCCGGGCAGACCGCAACTGTGACCTCGGCTGCAATCGCTTCGCAAACGATTACTGCGACCCTGACCGGCTCCGCCACTGCCTTGAGTGGCAGCTATACCGTCTCCGGGACAGGCTGTGCGGGCGGCGACAAAGGCACTGTTACCGCGGTGTTGGTTCCTTCCATCACGGCAACATGGAAAGGCACATTTACCTCCAATGGACTGGGTAATCCGCAGGTGGGAGTCTCAGTTCCCATCACTGAAGGCACAGCGGATAATACTGGACTGTTTCCCCTTTCCGGAACAGCAACTTTGACCGGATCTACATGCTTCAGTTCTGGAACCCTGGCAACAGGAAGCGGGATGGCCGGCCGCGTGGTGGATGTGATCATTATCAATAGCGACGGCAGCCACACAGAGTTCATAGGCAACCTGACCAGTCCGGCGACTCCAACACAAGTGACCGGCACTTACACTGTAACTGGCGGCGTATGCGGTGGCGACAGCGGCACTGGCACGCTGACGAAGCAGTAATTTTGCAGGAAAATTTTCAATGTGACCCAGCCGTGAGGCTGGGTTTCGTATTCCATCGAAAACGGAAGTCAATCGCGCAAGAAGCTACCTCCGCTTGGAGTTGAAAAGCCAAAAATTGTTTCATGATCGCGTGTGCAGTGTAGTTAGATGAAAGCGGTTGGGAACTCAAAACAGCTTCAGCTGTTTATCATTCTTCTTTTTTGCTTGTGGCTTGCGATCATCGAAGACGGTTCTTCCGTCGAGTGACGGTGAGATCTTGCGCTCATGTGCCAGAGCTGCTTTGAAATCTACTTGTGGTTGACGCTGCTTTTCCACCATCCGGGTAAAGCGATCAAGCCGACTGAAGCCGCTCAATTTTTCTGTATGACCGACCTTGGCCTGCTGAAGTGCACGACGTAATACCGAAAGCGATTCATCATAAGTCTTCAGCGGGACAGGGAAGGGATGGCCATCTTTTCCGCCGTGCGCGAATGAAAATCGCGCCGGATCAGCGAAGCGCGTCGGCGTTCCATGCACGACTTCGGCAATCAGCGCCAGAGACTGCAATGTGCGTGGCCCAAGATTTTCCAGTAACAGAAGATTGGCAAA
>DATBVH010000695.1:0-5498 GCA_036515395.1 Candidatus Angelobacter sp. | reverse complement strand
ACGTCGCGCGTCTCAGCCATGCGCTAGCTGGCCCCGTCTTTAAGAATTTCCAGCGCGGCCAGCCGTCCGGGCGCGCCCATAATGCCGCCGCCGGGATGGGTGGCTGATCCACACATGTAGAGGTTTTTAATGGGGGTGCGGAACTGCGCATAGCCCGGCACGGGACGCAAAAAGAAAAGTTGCTCCAATGAAAGCTCGCCCTGGAAGATATTGCCTTCGCTCAACCCGAATTCGCGTTCCAGATCCAGCGGCGTGAGCACCTGCTTGTTCAGGATGATGCTCTTCAAGTTCGGTGCATATTCTGAAATGGTATCGATCACCGTGTTACCGAATGCCTCGCGCTGATCGTCCCAATTCAAATCCGGACGCAGCTTATACGGCGCGTACTGCACAAAGCATGACATTACGTGCTTTCCCGGCGGCGCGACCGATGGATCTGTTAGCGAAGGAATCACCATATCGATATACGGTCTCCGGGAGAAGTTCCCGTACTTCGCATCGTCATACGCGCGTTCCATATATTCCACGCTCGGTGAGATCGAAATCGCGCCACGCAGATGCGCTCCGGGTCCGGGCAGGCATTTGAAATCTGGCAGTGCGTCCAGCGCGATGTTTACCTTACCGGATGAGCCGCGAAACTTGTACCGCCGCACGTCTTCCAGAAATTCTCCCGGCAGATGGTTCTCTTCAATGAACTTGATGAACGTGAGCCGTGGATCAACGCTGGATGAAATCACATCGCCATAAATCTCGTCGCCATTTTGCAGCGCCACGCCCAGTGCGCGGTTGTTCTTTACGATGATCTTCGCGATCGGCGCTTCTGTCCTGATTTCAGCCCCCAGTTCGCGGGCCGAGTCGGCAATGGCATTAGAGATTGCGCCTGTGCCGCCGCGCGAAAACCCCCATGACCGAAACGCGCCATCGATTTCTCCCATGTAGTGGTGCAGCAGAACGTAGGCTGTTCCCGGCGAGCGCACGCCAAGAAATGTGCCGATGATTCCAGAGGCCGACATTGTGGCCTTGAGCACGTCGGTTTCAAACCACTGATCCAGAAAATCAATGGCGCTCATGGTCATCAATTGGACTTGATTGTATTTGTCCTCGCTGCTCATGCCCTGGAAGCGTTTGCCGATGAACAGCATCTTCATCAGCTCGCGTGGATTTAGAGTCGAGGGATCGGGCGGCACCATGCTGAGGATAGGTTTCACAAAGCGACACATCGCCTGCATGGCCTTACCAAATTCTTCGTAGGCTTCCGCATCGACTTTGGAGTGGCGGGCGATTTCACGGCGCGATTTGCCATGATCGTTCACGCGCCACAGATAATCACCGTTGGGCATCGGCGTAAATGTGCCATCCAGTGGCAGGATTTCCAGCCCATGGCGTGGCAGATCGAGATCACGGATGATCTCCGGTCGCAGCAGCGATACCACGTAAGAGCAGACGGAAAACTTGAATCCGGGAAAGACTTCTTCCGTCACCGCCGCTCCGCCCAAGACGTGGCGGCGCTCCAGCACCAGTACTTTTTTGCCGGCGCGAGCTAGATACGCGGCGTTGGTCAGGCCGTTGTGGCCTCCGCCGATCACAATAACATCGTATTTGGACTTCGAGCCGTTAGAGTTAGGAGCCATATTCAAGTGGGGTGACATCACAATATTATCGGAGTGGATAGAAATTGTCTTTGCGGGGCACGGTTCAGTGTAAATCAGTGACATCCGTCTCATCAGTGGTATGCTTTTTCCATGCCCGTCGGTACCGCATTTCATGATCGCACCTTTGCCCTTTGCCACAGTCTGAATTATCGGGAGTGGTCGGGCTTTTACACCGTCAGCAGCTACGAAGTGCATCATGAGCACGAGTACAACGCTATCCGCAACGCCGCCGCGCTGATCGATATCACGCCGCTTTACAAGTACATTGTGGAAGGCCGTGACGCCACCAAGTTGGTAAACCGCGTGATCACCCGCGACATCAACAAGGTGAAACCAGGCCAGGTGATCTATTGCTGCTGGTGTGATGAACAGGGGCACGTGATCGATGACGGAACAATTACTCGCCTAGCTGAAAATAAATATCGCTGGACTGCCGCTGATCCCAGCCTGCGCTGGTTTCGACAAAACGGACTGAATATGGATGTCCGGATAGAAGACATTTCAGAGAAGGTTGCCGCGCTCGCATTGCAAGGCCCCACTTCAGGCAAGCTGCTCAAGAGCGTTGCCGAAGCCGATGTGGCAAACCTGAAATATTTCCGTATGACCAGCGGCAAGCTCGCCGGTGTGCCCGTGGACATTTCCCGCACGGGATACACGGGCGACCTGGGCTATGAGATTTGGGTGCCCATGAATGACAGCCGCGATGCGGTGAAAGTCTGGGATGCTCTCATGGAAGCGGGCCGCCGCTTTGATATCCATCCTGCAGGTATGCTGGCGCTCGACGTTGCGCGCATTGAAGCTGGCCTGTTGCTGATTGAGGTGGATTACATCAGCAGCAAGAAGGCGCTTATTCCGGAACAGAAGTATTCGCCGTACGAACTCGGTTTTGGCAAGATGGTTCACCTGGATAAAGAAAATTTTGTCGGCAAAGCTGCGCTGGCTGAGCAGAACAAGAGCGGTGTTGCGCGGCAACTTGTCGGGCTCGAAATGGATTGGGTGGAGATTGAAGAGCGCTATGAAAAGTTTGGACTCACGCCGGCCGCGCCGGCGCAGGCTTCACGCGTACATGTGCCGGTTTATCTGGGCGGCAAGCAGGTAGGCAAAGCCACTTCAACAACCTGGTCGCCGATCTTAAAAAAGATGATTGCGCTGGCCGGCGTTGAGACGGCGTATTCACGGCCGGGGACAAAGTTGCAAATGGAGATCACGATTGAAGCTGTGCGCCAGAAAGTTACAGCAAAAGTAACCAGGCTGCCGTTTTTTAATCCAGAAAGAAAAACCAAAACACCAGTTTAACTCCCGTAAGAAAATGCGCTATCAAATCCTTGACTTAGAGACGTATGTACGTCTCTACAGGAAGCGGCAACGACAACCGGACATAGGTGTCCGATCCGTTTCTACCATTTCTTGAAGATAAAGAACGCGGCCACCACGATAAAGAAAAATCCCACCGCATAGTTCCACTTGATGTCCTGCTTGAGATACCAGATGGAAAATACTGAAAACACCACCAGGGTGATAATTTCCTGGATTGTTTTGAGCTGCGCTGCATTGAAGGTATGGCTGCCAAGTCGATTGGCCGGCACCTGGAAGGAGTACTCGAAGAAGGCGATTCCCCAGCTAATGAGCGTGACTTTCCACAACGGCACGTTCTGGTATTTGAGATGTCCGTACCACGCAAACGTCATGAAGATGTTGGAGATCAGCAGCAGAACAATAGTTATCATTTTGGATTTGATTCCTTAGCCCATTCCCAGGTCCGCCGAAGATTCGAGCGGCGTGCCGCAGACGCGGCAGATAACGGCAGAGCAGTCGCCGCATGTGAGCGGGTCTGCAATCGGTCGGGCGCAGCTGGGGCAATAAAGCGTGTCATTCAACTGCTGGGCGGAGGATTGCTGAGCGGCGGATTGCTGCGAGGACTTTGTCGTTTCTGCCATGGTTCGATGTCGGACAGTTTTGTGCCTGATTGAGCGACTTAAATTCCAATGTAGCATAGAAATATGCACGGCAAAGTCGACCTTCACTTTTCCGACGCTGATAAAAAATTGCAACTGGAATTCAATCAGTGGCCGCCGCTGGCCGTGTCCACAGGCGACCGTAAAATGGAGCTTGTCCTGTTAAAAGAACTTCTGGCGCTCACGGGATACATTCGCGGCGGCGTGACCGTGCCTGGAGCCATGAAACATTTCCCGTCTTCGCCAATGAACCATTCGATTTTGGGATCGCATTTCTGTCTCCGGGGAACACAGATCGTTCTCGCGCCGGGAAGACTATCTCCAGGTGACGGAAGCTGTGATCGCGGATATCGTCTGCGGAAAATAGGTTTGGCTATCCCCAGTCTTGCAAAAGCTTGGCTTTGAACGGCTGAAAACTTTGTAACATCGATGCACCACATGCTCTGTGCTGCATTAGTCTTCCTAATCTCTCTTTAATCGCTTTGTAAGGTAAGCACCTTATATATACTGTTTGGTCGCCCATCCCCCCACTATGGGGTTCCGGCATGTCCGGGACCCCTTAGGAGTTTTCATGGCCGCAGAACTGAATGAAACTGTCTGGATCACCTTGATGCACGAGATGCAAAGCTTTGTCCGGCAAAACCTGGAACAGCCGCAGGTCCAGGCTGAGCTTCGCCACCTGATTGGCCCGCAACCGCTCAAGCGCGGCGGATACAGCCAGGAAAATAAAACTGACCTGATCCGCACCTTTGAACTGCTGGCTCCCGGCCTGCTAGTGGATTTCCTTGAAGCCAACAAGGAGATAATCAACAAATATGCGCTGCGCATCTGGGCCGCCGAGCGCGAAGGCATGTTCGATGTGCAGGCCAAGGTTTCGTAAGAAAACCGTAGATCAATACGATCGCCAGCCCGGTGAAGAGTTTTTCCGTTTGCGCTGCTTTGCCCGGCGAATGAACTCGGGAACAATGCCCCACGCGAGAACGCCATCCAACCGGCCCATGGGAAGAAGGTTGAAAGCAGCCACCACTAGACTGTAACCGCTTTTGTTTTCTGCGCAACCCATCCAGCGGACGAAAGTTGCTGCTATCTCGTGCTGATTTAAAAAAATTCTCGCTGCAACTAATGCGGCTCGTTGTGTTCATACCCGCATAGCAACTTACCTTTGGAGGGTATGAAAGGAACAGCTTCCATGATTCGACGAAATTTGACGCAACTATTGGCTCTGTTTTTATTTGGTCTAACCGCTAGTCTGTGGGCGCAAAGCCCCGGCACCAGCGACGTGCAGGCAGATCGCAAAGACGTGCGGAATGATCGCCGCGATTTAAACAAAGATCGCAAAGACATCCGCTCTGACCAGCGCGACCTGAACAAGGACCGCGCCGACCGCAACAAAGACGCACGCGACATCAACAAAGACCAAAGGGACTTGAACAGAGATCGTCGCGAGCGCAACCAGGACCTGAAAAAGGGTGACACCGCTGACGCCGCTAAAGAACAGAAAGACATCAACCACGATAAACGCGACCTGAAAAGCGATCGGCGCGATTTGCGGGCCGACAATCGTGATATCCGCAAAGACAGAAAAGAGCTGCATGCGGACCGCAAAGATGCTCGCAAAGACAAGAGGGACATCCGCCACGACCGGCGTGATCTTCATCGCGACCGGAAGGGCGCGTAGTTATTTTTCATGACAATAAAAGAGCCCCGAAGCCGGGGCTCTCTTACTGCAATAAATGGTACCTTAGGCAGTTCTGCTGGATGTCCGTCTCCAACTGTTAGCTATTGCTCCGACTAAAATTTATTCCTGTAAAGCTGACAAGCTGCAATCATGTGAGCCATCGTCGTTCCAGGTGGTGCCATCGGCAAAGGTGACGTTGAAAAGGGAAACGTT
>DATBVH010000694.1:0-4031 GCA_036515395.1 Candidatus Angelobacter sp. | reverse complement strand
TACGGCGAGCCTACGCTGCCGGTATTGCAAATCGTCATGTTCCCGATCTTGCGAACAAATGGCTTGTGGATGTGGCAGTAAACCACTATTGCCGAGTTGAGCTGTTTGTAAGTCTTCTCCAGTTCGGCATCGTCTGCGGTCTCCATGGGTGCGCGCCAGAGGTTGCCGGGACTGGCGTGCGTGAGCGCCAGATTTCCATGTCCGGGGTCTTCAAATCGAAGCTCGGTGGGCAATGCGCGCAGCCATGCCAGCCTCGATGGACCAATCATCTGTGTTGTAGCCGGACCTGATGAATCAAACAAGACTTGAAACAACGGCTTCAGCTTAGGCGCTGCCGCTTCCAGGGCCGGTCGCGCCGAGGTGTCCCATAGCATTTCATCGGTGTTGCCCAGCACTCCCTTCCAGCCTTCCTGAATAACGCAGTCAATCACCTCGCTCGGATTGCATCCGCCAAAAGCGAGGTCGCCGCCGTGATAGATCACGTCCGGCTTCTGCTGCCGCAGATCGGCCAGCACGGCATCTAGCGCCGTCAAGTTGCCGTGAATATCGGAGATGATGGCGATGCGCATAACATTAATATCGTAAACCGCGCTTAAGCACGCTCACGTTGCTACCCTCCACTGGCCTCCATCAAGTGGAGGCAATGCAAAACCGCTGAATTGGCACGCCATTCACTAAGCCTCCCCTCACTTTATTCGCTAATTCCCGTTTTGGAACACTTAAGTACATTGATGCTGCCGTAACATCCGTAACTTGTTAGCTGTTGCCTGGCAAGGCTATTGTGTTCCCCAAAAGTGCCCAGTTTTGTATTCAAGCAAGCCAAGGAGAAGTTTCTTTGAATTCCTCTACGTTAATTGCAACGTACGATCTTCGTCTGGTTGCGCTCTCAGTCGTCATTGCCATCTGTGCTTCTTATGTGGCTCTTGATCTGGCAGGGCGTGTTCACGCGGCGCGAAACAATGCGCGGGTCGCCTGGTTAATAGGCGGCGCTATAGCGATGGGAACCGGCATCTGGTCCATGCACTATACCGGAATGCTTGCTTATCGATTGCCGGTCGAAGTGTATTACCACATTCCGACCGTTATTTTGTCACTGGTGGCCGCGATCGCCGCTTCTCTGGTGGCGCTCTTTGTGGTAAGCCGCCCGAGCGTAAGCGTACTGCACGTTATTGTGGGAAGCTTGCTGATTGCCGCCGGCATTTGCGGCATGCACTATACCGGAATGGCAGCCATGCGGATGCCTGCGATGCACCAGTGGGACCCGACACTGGTTGCCATGTCAGTGGCGGTAGCGTTGATTGTTGCGTTAGCGGCGCTGGGGCTGACATTTTTATTTCGCGAGGAAGGGCAGGACAAGGTGCTGAAGGGTGTCTGCGCCATCATTATGGGATTTGCCGTCCCGGCCATGCATTACACCGGGATGGCTGCCGTGAGCTTTAAGGCGATGCCGGAGACGCCGGACCTGACGAATGCGATGGACATTTCCGGGATTGCCAACATAGCCATCATCGCCGTTACGTTTGTTGTGCTCGGCTCAGTCTTCCTGTTCAGCCGCTGGTTCGCTCCAGCGCAGGAGCCGTCTCCTTCAAAAGCTTAGTTCACACCGCCAAAGCTTAGCAGTCGACAGCTGTGCTCGATTTACGAAGAAGTTGCCCCAGCAGTAACACAGGCCGGGGCTTTCTTTTGCGCCCTACACAATTTTCAAGACCGCTCTCCCACTACGGGCCCGATTACCTCATCCGACGGCTCATCTGCGCCCTACCATCAGCCGGCTTGCATCCGCCAAAGGTGAGTCGCCGCCGTGAAGATCACGTCCGGCTTCTGCTGCCACAGATCTGCCAGCACCGCATCCAGGGCCGTGAGGTTGCCGTGAATGTCTGCAAGGATGGCGATTCGCATGGTTGATCGTTCTAATCTCATCAAAATCTAAAAGCCGGACTGCTCCAACCACTTTTTACTGGCCGGATGTGCTCGCGCTTGCAGGCTTCATGTACTTCTCAAACCAAGCGATCATCCGTTTGAGGGCGTCGATCTGATTTTCGCGCTTGGCAAAGCCGTGGCCTTCCTGGGGATAATAGTGCGCCTCGACAGTACGGCCTTCCTGTTTGAGAATACTCACCACCTGGTCAGACTCTTCTTTTGGCACGCGGATGTCATTTTCACCCTGAAGAACCAGCAGCGGCGCTTTTTCATTGCGGATGTAATTCAGCGGCGAGGTGTTCTCGTAAATCTGCCGGTCTTTTTCCGGATCGCCGAGCAAAGCTTTGACATACTGCACCAGCAACGGATCGGCGTTGGTGGCCATGGTCTTCCAGTCGATCACGCCGTAGCGTTCGACCGCCGCGGCCCAAATGTCGGGAACCTTGCCGATGGCCATGAGCGTCATATAGCCGCCGTAAGAGCCGCCGGTAATGCCGATCTTTTTGGGATCGACGTAGCCGGTGGAGAGCAGGAATTTGGTGGCATAAACCTCGTCCTGAAGGTCGCCGCCGCCCAGGTCCTTGATGTTGGCTTTTTGAAAGGCCAGACCGTAGCCGGACGAGCCGCGGACGTTGGGGCCAATGCAGATGTAGCCGCGCGAGGCCAGCGCAGCGGCGTTCGCGTCAAAGGTGTTGCGAATCTGCCCAGTAGGACCGCCATGAGGAAGCACGATGGCCGGATTGCTGCCGTCGCGCTTAAGGTTGAAGGGCATCCAGAGATAGGCGCTGATGATCTGGCCGTCAAAGCTTTTGTAGTGCACCAGCCGCGCGGGTGGTACCGAACTGGGCGAGAGGCTGGCAATCGCGGAATACGTAAGCTGGCGCGCGTTGCGGGTTTTCAGATCGTAAATCCACAGATCGCGGATGCGCTGGCTGTCCTCATGACTCACCAGTAGGCGCATGCCGTCAGGTGAAAACCCGGTGGGCTGGGCTTCAGCGAAGGTTTGCCCGGGCGGGAAGTCGAGTCTTTGAGCGGTGGTTTGACCAACTGTTTGCAGGTACATGTCGCTCTGCCCATCATCGTTGATGAGGTAGGTGAACTGGCGGCCATCAGGAGAGAAATCGCCGGAGTTGGCATCCCATTGCGTGTCAGTGATCCAGGTTTGTTTTTTTGTTCTGAGATCGAGCAGGGCAACGTTGTTATAGCCGCCTTTTTCGCCGGAGGTGAGCAGCATCAGATTGCCGTCAGGACTGAGCGAGCTTGCTTGAATGAGGACATCACCCTTATGAGGAGTGAGTTCTTCGGCGCGACCGCTGGCGAGATCGATGCGCCAGACGCTGGAATCAGTGAAACCAACGTTCACGCGGTCGGCGTAGATGGTTTTGCCGTCGCGGGTGAAATCGATGATCTGCCAGAGATGGTCAGTACTTTTCTCGTCGGTGATGATGCGCTGCTTGCGCGTGGCCCAGTCCATGACTGCGACGTTGCCGATGGGAGAATCTTCAGGCTGGACCGTATAGGCCAGCATGGTTCCGTCATAGGAGAAGCGCGGGGTGTCTTCAGAAACGTGCGGCGTGTTGGTGAGGTTGATGGGCTGCCCGCCTCTGCTGGGAACAGCATAGAGGTCGTAAACCTCATGGCCGCCCACGTCCTGTTGGTAGACGACCCACTTGCCGTCGCGTGACCAGAGCGGGTTGGATTGGCTATCTTCAGATTGCACCAGCTGAATGGGCCAACCTCCGGCGGCGTTTACCTTCCAAAGATTGAAGCGGCCAGTGAAGTTGGTAGTGATGACGATTTCTTTGCCGTCAGGCGACCACGCGGGATGGTAGAAGACGCGGCGGGAGTAAAAAAGATCCTCAATCGGCACAGGTTTGGCTCCGGCGCTGACGGGCGAGGTGATGGATTTGGGATCTGTGGGTTGCCGGTCAGCAGGGCCGGAGGCAATGGATGGGACAGAGATTAAGATTGCGATGAATAAGAAAGAGGGCTTTTGCATATGCTCGCTCCTTCGCAGTTCTCTTCGCGGCATTTCCCATCATATCAATTTGTTTCGGAGCAGCTTTCGGGCATGAGACCTCGATTCGAGAGCGGAGAACAATACCGCAAAC
>DATBVH010000693.1:0-9448 GCA_036515395.1 Candidatus Angelobacter sp. | reverse complement strand
TGCTTCCAAGGCTGCGGCCTAAGCGCTTGCAGAAATAAAAAGCCCGCCGGCAAAAACGGCGGGCTTTTTTATCCAAATATTTTTATCCAAATATTAATGTGGGTAAGGCGGAACGGGGGTGGGGAGTTCCTGCTTTACCGGTTGTCCTACGGACTCTTTCATCTTTTCTTTCACTTTTTTCGCCAGCTTCTCAACGTCTTCGGCTTTGCGAACTACTTCAAGCGACAACAGATTTTCATTGCTCTTGTCCACTGCGGCTTTCAGCTCAGTGGCAAGCTGAAAAAGCTTTTCAGTATCGTTGCGAATATCCTGCTGTCTTTTTTTATTGGCTTCGCGCGCCATCCGGTCCTGCATTTCTTTTTGCGCCGGATCCTGCCTTGTTTCAATCTGCGGACCGGCAGCGGGCGCCGGAGTTGCCGCTAAAAGCATGCCAGACATGACCAGGACAAAGCTGCCGGCGGTGATTATTTTTCCCAACACAAGAGTGACCTCTTTCAGGATTTAAGACTTAGCCGCGATTATAAAATTATCCCAGGCCTCATGCTTCATGGAATGCAGATAGTTAATGGGCCCCGCCCCTGAGCATACTGTCATTCAGGCGATGGCGAACCCGTCTGGCCAGCTTCTCCAGTTCATTTGCTTTGCGCACAGCTTCGGGCGGCAGCGATGATCCATCAGCGGCTTCGGCATATTGCTTTAATTCGGCTGCCAGAGAAACCATCTTCTGCATGTCATCACTGTTGTCGCGGTGCATCCGTTCATTTGCTTCCTTCTGGCGCAGCAGTTCAAATCGTCGCTCTACGCGCGGATTAACGTTCGGAATATTGATCTGGGCTCCGGGCGCGGCTCCTGAACCGCCGGCTTCAGCAGTGGTCGTAGAGATAGACAGGCACAGGGAAATGCACAGGCCCACTAGCCAGGTAGGGTTAAGCCCCATAATGTCCCCCACGGAAAAATAATGGCGGCATTATAGGACAGATTCCCTCGGCTATAATCCAGAATTAATCGGCATGGAAGAAAAATTCAGTAGCATCTGGCACGAGTGGCACAACTACCTGGTCGCCTGGACCCGTGATCGCGCTCCTAAGTTGCTGGTAATCCTGGTGATGGCGTTTATTTTCGTGCGCCTGCTCGGATTGATTACCCGCAAGCTGGTAGCGCTCACCGAGAAAAGCTCTCATGGGCCGGTCCGGGCGCAGCAGGTTCGCACGATCACGGGAGTGGTCCGCAGCGTGGGCGTTTTTCTGATCGTGTTCTTCACTGGCATGACCGCGCTCAAAGACGCCTTCAATATCAATATTGAACCGCTGCTTGCCAGCGCAGGCATTGCCGGACTCGCCATTGGTTTTGGTGCGCAAACACTGGTAAAAGACGTAATAAACGGCTTTTTTATCCTCATTGAAGACCAGTTTGAGGTAGGCGACACCATCCGCGCGGCAGGCGTAACCGGAGCTGTGGAAGAAATCACAATGCGTCGAACCACGCTGCGTGATAGCGATGGCACGCTGCACATTGTCCCGAACAGCGCGATTCAGATCGTCAGCAACATGACACGAGATTGGTCCCAGGTGACTCTCCATGTGGCGACCGATTACACCGAAAACAGCGACCATGTGGTTAGTGTGCTGGAGGAAGTGGCGCAAGAGTTTTATAACGATCCGGCTTTCAAAGCCGATCTAGTCGCAGAACCGCAGGTTCCAGGAATTGAACGCGTACGGGGCAATGAGGTCGACTACGTGATGCTGGTAAAGGTCCATCCGGGAAAGCAATACAACGTGGCGCGGGAACTGCGCCGCAGGATCAAGGTCTGCTTCGAAAAAAACAACATCAAGGCCGGCGCGCCCGCACAGGTTTACATTGGACAGATGCCGGCGAATAAGCAAGCTTGATTACGAAACAAGGAAATTAATCATGGATCTTGGACTAAAAGGCCGGGGGGTGATCGTTGCTGCATCCAGCCAGGGAATCGGGTTGGCGACTGCCGAAGCGTTTGCCCGCGAAGGCGCTCAGGTGGCCATGTGCGCTCGCACGGAAAAGACTCTCGTCGAGGCTGCTGATAAACTGCGCAGCCAGACCGGCGCGGAAGTTTACGCTGAAGCGCTGGATGTGACTGATGCCAACGCAGTCCAGCGCTTTACTGAGCAGGTGGCCAAGCGGTTCGGCCGGATCGATGTATGCGTGGCCAACGCAGGCGGGCCACCGGCCAAGAATTTCCTTTCGATTTCCGCCGAGGAATGGCATAAAGCTGTTGACCTTAACCTGATGAGCACCGTGCATCTCGCCAAAGCGGTGATTCCCTACATGCAGCGCCATCGCTGGGGCAGGATCATTACGATCACATCGATTTCCGTAAAGCAGCCCATCGCTGATTTGGTGCTTTCGAATTCGGTGCGTGCGGCGGTAGTAGGACTCGTAAAGAGCCTGTCGAATGAGTTTGGCAAAGACGGAATTCTGGTCAATAACGTTGCGCCAGGCTATACGGCAACAGAGCGGCTACAGGAGCTGGCGCAGGTCCGTGCGCTGGCTGCCGGCCGCTCATCCCAGGAGATATGCGATACATGGGCTGCGGAAACGCCGGTTAAAAGGCTGGGCAATCCCAAAGAGATTGCAGAGGTTATCGTGTGGCTGGCGTCGGAACGAGCATCCTACGTGACCGGTCAAACCATTTTAGCCGATGGCGGCATCTACCGGGGCTTGTAGCGGCCCTGCCGTTCCCAAAACAGAACTGCCTCTACTCAAAATCGGTTGTAACGTGCTCATTTATTTACATCTGAGAGCCTGTGGAAATGCATCTCACTCCAAGAATGGCCATCCTATTTGTAACTGCGGTCGCGTTTATCGCGCTGTTTACCACGTGGTACGTCGTCTCATTGCGCCGCAAGCGTGAGAAGGCCAGGGAAATTCTGCGCTGGATTCAGGCTTCACTGGCGGGACGGGGCCACGTCGTCGGCATTTCATGGACGGCAGCATCTCGCTTTCGCGTCCCGTTGCGGCTCACGTGCGGTGTCTTTCGGAGCGCATGGGTTCTTGTGGAAATGCGAACGCACGAAACTCCGGTACACTGGCTGATCCAGAAAATCAGCAGCCCGCGGGAGGTACTCACTTTCCAGGCCGATCTGGATTTTCCTCCCACGTTTTCTCTTGAGATGCAGAATTTCCGCTGGTTTGCGCGCAGCAGCCGCAAAGCGGAAATCGAGCGGCCAGGATGGCAATTCGAACGTTTGCCGTCTGTGATGATCACCACAAAGCCAGAAAGCCAAAGAGAAATCGCCAGCACCATGACGACACTCAGCCGGGGCGACAACGGCGAGTTCCTTGAAGTAAGGTTCCAGCGCAGCTCACCTCATTTTTCCGCCACTCTCCCCTTAGACGCGCTGGCCCCGGGCGCTCCGGCCCGGACCTATATACTGGATGCAATGAGAGAGATGGCCGGCAGCGCGGCGTTTTCTTAGGAATTCGCCGTCTTTCATAACCGAGTTCCTCACGCTTCCGATACAGCACCGCTCAGCGCGCGACGAGCTATTTCGCCGTGGCTTGGAGTCCCGTTGGGTGCGACGAACAAAATCCGGTGGTTGACTCCAGAGGAAAGGCACAAATGCAGCCGGTGGAGCAAGGTTTCACACTGCTGCAGCTTCCTTTACAAGCGGCAAACCCCCTGCTTTCCGTGCTTAGCTGACGCGCAGAAACCGTTCCCGCACACAGAACGACAGTAACGATTGCTGCCAGCAACGTATTCTTGATAATCCTCTTATTGCGCATGTTTGATTTCCTTTCATGTTCCGGTGTGCGCCAGACAGGCACAACTGTGGGACAAATCCGTCCTTTTGATCTTCTTACCTGATCGCTCCGGTTCTTTTTCCAAGCTGAACCATTAGCCAGCTATCTTCCCGGCTTGGCTGCGATGAAATTACATGTGCCTGACGTGAATCCGGGCTGAATGACGCATCCGCAGCCCAGAATATTAGGGCAAGGGTGTTTCTTATTGTCGCAGAAGCCGCGACAGGTAGTGGTCTGAACATTCAGGGATAACTGGCGGGCGGAAACGCTCCCCGCGCCGAGAACGCCCATGACCAATACGCTGAAAAGCGTTGTTTTGATCTTCTTGTTCATGGTTGTTCCTTGTTCAATTACCGGACGGGAGACTTGACGGTTTGGCTGCAATGAACCCGCATACGCCTGTGGTGGCGCTGGGGTTGTTGAAGACGCATCCGCAGCCCAGAACGTTGGGGCAGGGTGATGTCCTGGTGCAGAAATGGTGCTGGCAAGTCGTGTCCTGAACATTCAGAGACAACTGCCGAGCGGAAACAGTTCCCACGCAGAGAACAGCGGTGACAATGGCTGCCAGAAACGTGTTCTTGATGGTCTTGTACGTCATAAATTTGCACTCCTTCGACGAGATTTAAAATGTCGCGCGCTGCTGGATGCTGAAGCAATTTTGCCGCCGCCCGTACGCTGTTTCAGGTCGGCAACGGCGGAGTCAGTCATCACCCCTGTCCAGACCTTCTCTACTTTTCCAGCAGGATCAAGAAGAATGGTCTGCGGCGTCAGTTGAAAGTGGTAATTCAACATCACATGGGGTTCGACTTTTTCAAAAACCGGCAGCTCTGTGAGCTGGTGCTGGGAAAGAAACGGAGCCTTTGAAGTTGAGGTCACATCCACTCCCACCGGGCGGACTGCCGAATGATCCAGCGCCGAAATCACCTGCTCCCACTTTGGCCAGTTTTGTTCACAGAAAGGGCACGTTGGAGAAAAAACCAGTACCAAAACTTTCCTCGGGTCTTTTCCGTAGAGCACTTCAACCGGCTTTCCTTCGGCATCAAAGCCCCGCAAGTCCGGCATCTGTGTACCGGTAGCAAGCTCCAGGGCGGGTGGAGGTTGTGAGAGCTGCGCTTTCAATTGCCGGTTCTGATGGATCAGGGCTATGTTTGCCGCCAGCAACACAACACAACAAGCCGATATCGCAACATTCCACTTCATGTTCTGTTTCCTCGCGAAGTCATGAGGGGAAAAGTTATTGCCAACCCGGTTTGAATCTTAGCAAGTTTTGAATCGTGCATGACCGAATCAGCTGAAAAAATCGAGTAACTTAGTTCCAATTTGGCACGAATGGATGGAGTATCGGAAGCATCGGGGCCGTCGCTCGTTTTCTTGCACGATAATCAGCAATGGACCTGCTACTTGGTGCCACTGACATCAAAATATTCCGCACACCTGGCAATTGAAACGCGCCGTTCTGCAATAGCGGCGTTGCCAGTGACAAGAAACACTTTAGGACAGCGTCCAATTCGTTCGGCCTTGTCCTTCCGGCCCGACGATTACACAAGTATTACAATCCGTCCGCCCCCCGGCTGGTAGGCTTGAATCAAATGATTAAGGCAGGCACGAACCACCAAGGAGACTCACACTCGTGAATTTTTTCAAGCGGGATAGAACGTTTCGGGAACCCATCGGGAAGCTCACCACTTTTTTCATGGTCGCATTCCACATAGGCGCGGTGGCAGCGCTTTTCATGTTTACCTGGAAGGCCTTTTTCATCTCGCTGTTTTTGTGGTGGGTTGCCGGCAGTCTCGGCATTGGCATTGCTTATCACCGGCTGCTTACGCACCGCGGTTTCAAGACCTATAAGTGGTTCGAATATTTCATCACGTTCTGCGCCACGCTGGCGCTGGAAGGCGGCCCGTTTTTCTGGGTAGCGACGCACCGTGTCCATCACCAGAATACTGACGTGGAAGGCGATCCGCACTCGCCGCGCGATGGCGGCTTCTGGGCGCACATGGGCTGGATCATTACCGGGCGCACGCTGCACAACCATTCCGCCGCGCTGCTTCCTTATATTCCCGATCTCCGCAAAGATAAGTTCCACACGTTCATCAGCAAGTGGCATTGGGTTCCGATCACCGCACTTGGTATCGGCCTGGCGATATTCGGCGGCTGGTCTGTAATGTTCTGGGGTATTTTCTTTCGCACAGTGATGGGCTTGCATTTTACCTGGTTGGTGAATTCCGCCACGCATATGTGGGGCTCACAGCGTTTCCTAACCGGAGACACCTCGAAAAACAGCTTCTGGGTCGCGCTCCTTACGTTTGGCGAAGGCTGGCACAACAATCATCATGCTCATCCTCAGGCGGCCCGCCACGGGCTGGCGTGGTATGAAATCGACCTGAACTGGTACGGCATCTGCGCCCTGCGCGCCATGGGCCTTATTTGGGACGTGAAAGCGCCCAAGCTCAAAGATGCGGTAAAGATCAAGCCCGCCAAAGTGCCGCTGGAAACATTCTCCGCGACCGCTTCAGGCGACGATTAAAACCGGCTCTTGGTACTTGGTATTTGGCATCGTCCGAACCTGGACACCGTCAAACCAAGTACCGATTACCAAGTACCCGACCTTCAAGAATCCATCCTTCTTTCTGACAGGCTGCTTCCTTTACAATTTCTTCAGCCACCATGCGCATCAGAAGCCGCGCCAGGACAATTGCGTTCTTTATCACGCTGGGCTCATGCCTGGTAGGGCTGGCCATTTATCTCAACATTGTCTGGCTGGTGCATAACTGGCGCAATGTGGTGCCGATGGTGCTGGGCATCATCTTCTTCAGCCTGATTATTGCCGGGCTGGTGCTCTACACCATCTTTCTTGTTCGAGAAATCCGCCGCAGCGAGCAACAGGATAGCTTCCTGAATGCCGTTACTCACGAGCTGAAGACGCCCATCACGTCCATCCGCCTTTATCTGCAAACGCTGGAGCGCCGAACGCTGAGTGAAGACCAGCGACGCGATTTTTACCGTCTGATGTTGGATGACACTGACCGTCTTATGGGAACGGTGGACCAGGTGCTGCGAGCCGGTGAAATTCGCCAGCGCCGTTCGCGCGATCACTGGAAAGACGTGAACTTCACGGCCATCGTGGAAGAAAGCCTGGAACTCGCCCGGCTTCGCCATCACCTTTCTTCCGATGCACTGCGTTTTGGCGATGTGCCGCCGGAGCCGATCACGCTCCTCGGCAATTCTGAAGAATTGCGGACAGCGGTGGGCAATCTGATTGAGAATGCGGTGAAATATTCCGGCCAACAGCCTTCCATCAGCGTGGACGTAACAACACCAAATATTGATACGGTGATCCTGCGCATTCACGACGAGGGAATCGGGATACCGCGCAACGAATTGAAGCGTATTTTCAAGCGCTTCTATCGTGTGCATAGCCAGGCTACCGGCCAGGTTAAAGGAACCGGGCTGGGACTGTTCATTGTTCGTTCCATTGCGCGCCGCCATGGCGGTGAAGCATTCGCGGAAAGCGAAGGCGAGGGCCGCGGCAGCACATTCACTCTTCGCCTGCCACGGGTGTATCACGTATGAGCCGTATCCTGGTGGTGGAAGATGAATCACACATTGCCGAGGGACTGCGCTTCAACCTCGAAGCGGAAGGTCATTCCGTGGAGATTGCGGGCGATGGTGAAGATGCCCTGGATCGCATGCTGGTCAAGAACCAACCTTTTGATCTGGTGTTGCTGGACGTGATGCTTCCCGGCATGGATGGATTCGCTGTTGCACACGAGCTGCGTCAACGGCAAAATTTTGCGCCGATTATGATGCTGACGGCACGGGGCCGTCCGGAAGACGTGTTGAAGGGGTTTGAATCCGGCGCAGACGACTATCTGCCCAAACCTTTTAATCTGGATATCCTTGTGGCGCGTGTAGGCGGGCTGCTGCGGCGAAAGAATTGGCTGCAGACGGTGAGCGAACCTACGCCACAATCCCCTGCGGACGAATTTACCTTTGCAGGCAAGACGGTCGATTTCCAAAAACTGCAGTTACGCAATGGCAAGCAGGTATTCCAGCTCACATTGATGGAAACAGAGCTGCTCCGCTACCTCATCCGCAACGCTGGGCGTCCGGTTACGCGACGGGAAATTCTGGAGCAGGTCTGGAACCTGAAAGAAGACACCGATACCCGCGCGATCGATAACTTTATCGTTCGCCTGCGCCGCTACATTGAAACTGATCCCACCAAACCGAAGCACCTGATTACCGTCCGTGGACTCGGCTACCAATTCGTCGATAAACCGAATAATACCTAGATTGATGGCCTAATTTGACGTTTTCTGCATCTATTCCTAATAACACCAGCCTCAACCCCCGTTGTGACTGGGGTGTTGGTTTTCGGCCCAGGAGAGCACGTGACCCAGCGAGTCGGATTTGCCCCTTTTGTTCTAATCATCTTGTTCGTTTCCGTCTGCGCATTTTCTCAAAGCCTTCCAGATATAGGATCAGTGAAAGATTTACCTGCGACTCAATCGCCGTCACCTAAGTATCAGCGGCTTGCTCCACTCTCCATTAATTCGCAAGCTGCTGGTGGCCGCGCTGCCACGATTCAACAAGGGACGTTCGGCCTTCCTTTTAGCCGCGCAAATGTTATTTCAGTTCCGACTTTTGCAGCGTCATTCATCAGCCGCGGCAAAACCTGGCAACTCAACATGATGGGGACGGCTCCGTGGAATGGGGCTTCAACCACTATTCCGGCAAAGATTGTGGCCGTTTCGCTCCGGTTGCAAAACGCGAATCTTGTTACGTTCACCAATGTTTCAGTTGCGCCGTTCATAACGCCTACTCTAAATTCACCTAACTTCCAGGCCGCCAATTATTCCAGTGGCGCCGGCATCCAGTTTGCCGACGCCGTGCAGCGCGCCGAATTCTTCCGCAAGATGAAAGCCGGCTGGCATACCAACCTGCGTCCGGCCGCTGTCGTCCACAGCATTACCATCACCGTGCCGCGCTTTATCACCGTGAATGTAAATGGCTTCAGCACGCAGGTGCAGACCTATTTCACAGAAAAAGCCAGCGACGGCCACACGGCGGTTTTTCTTCTGGACCAGTTTTTCAATCAGCAGATTTCCAACATCGTAGCCAATGAAATCAATGCTGGACGATTCAGCACCAACGCGCTCAACATCGCGCTGTTTCCCAATACCTTCCTCTTCTCTCTCAATCCAGAGGGCGGTGTGGGAGCCTGCTGCACCCTTGGATTCCACACGTTCTTTACTGATTCGGGAGTGCCAAAAGAATCGCGCTGGATATTTGCTTTTGCCAGCTGGATCTCTCCCGGCGTCTTCACCGGATTCCAGGATGTGACCGCGCTCAGCCATGAGATTTCTGAGTCGCTCAACGATCCATTCGTCGATAATCAGGTTCCGGCGTGGCAGTTTCCCAACGAATCCGGCACCTGCCAGGACAACCTTGAAACTGGCGATCCGGTTGAAGTGCTTTCAAATCCAAGTTTCCCAGTGCACGTCTCCGGCATGACTTATCATCCACAGACGGAAGCGCTGTTGCAATGGTTTGAACAGAAATCCACTTCCACGGCCATCAATAACGCGTTCAGCTATCCCAATACGGAAACACTCACGCGAGGCGCAACAGCATTTGGTCCGCTTACTTGTCCCTAGAGTTGGAAGCG
>DATBVH010000692.1:0-2589 GCA_036515395.1 Candidatus Angelobacter sp. | reverse complement strand
ACAAAGGCTGGTACATGCTGCGGCTTCTCTTTGGGAAAATCAGCTTTCAGCCGGAAGATAGGTTGATCAGAGTAGTTCTGAATGTAGTCCGCAGGTTTGACCATGAAACCAAAATCCGGAAAGCTCATACCGCGCTCTTTCTCTGCAGAGAGCGCCACCGCTGAAGCTGATTGTGGGGCCAGCGGCTTGTTCTCCCCAGAGGTCGGCGCGGCAGGTTTTGAATTGCAAGCGACGATGAATATCACGGCGCCGAGCAGCAAGAGTCCGAACACGGTGAAAAACTGGCTGCGCTTTGCGGGGTTAAGTAGGCTTGCCTGGCGATCTGTATTGGTGGTCTCATTCCGATGTAGGTTCATCGATTCTCTCCTTGCGAGATCAGGTAACTGGGTGGATGGGGAACCTGGGCGTGAAGTTTAAGCCTGACCCAGGCTTTTAAGGCACGGCCAAGCCGCGCCTTTCGAGCCTACTTTTAGTGAGGATTCTTAAAATCGTTCGTGGAGACATCACAGGCGCGCCGGACTTCCTGCACGGTAGCTGGGGCGTCCATTCTGAACAAGCCGTTGAGATTGCGTTCAAGGCGAGAAGCGCGGACCGCATCCTTCACGGCAAAAAACACGCTGTTCGACAAGACTAAAGGCGGTTCCCCGATTTCTTTCGACGAGAACAGATCGTTGGGGTCTTCAGGCACGTTAGGTATGTTGCGCGGGAATAGATGGACATTCATTTCCAAAGGAATGGTTGTAACTGCGGGAGGCTTATAACGCCAGGTGTTCACGCTATTCAGCCGTCCCTTTTCAGGACCCTCTTGCTCAAACACCAACTTTTCAGTCAGGAGATAGCCGACGCCCTGGATAAAAGCACCTTCAACCTGGCCGACATCAATAGCGGGATTCAGGCTCCAGCCCATGTCATAGACAATGTCTGCACTCAGGATCTTCACCTCACCCGTCAGGATGTCCACTTCCACGACCGAGCACGCGCCGGAATAGGTGAAGCCGATAAACGAATCAACAGCGCCGCTGATCGGGCCAGGCGGGCTGAGTTCGATGCCTGGTATTACCGGCTGGTCTTTCGCGCTCTTGAATGTCATTGCCGGCACCGGAGTCGTGCCACCCTGGATGGGCGCGGTAAAGTTAGCAATCAGGTTCACGCGCTTGCTGTAAGCAAGCTGCACCAGGTATTGCCAGATAAGTTTCTTTACTTTTTTACCATTGACCTCGGTCACTATTTCCGCTGCCCAGCCCTGCTGGCCGTAGTTCCAGAAATCTATGTGCTGACTCGTGCAAAAATCTGGCCCCATTTCTTTCAGCATCTCATAAGCAAATTCCATGAGCCGCGAGCTTAACTGCTCGCACGTCCTCTTGACGGCAGTTCCGTTATATGTGGTTCCTGTGGAGCCGCCGGTGCTTGTGGGATGTGGAGTCACGCTGGTGCGCGTGGCTTCCACATAGATCATCTCCATCGGCACATTGAGCACGTAGCTGGCAACCTGCACAATCTGGGTCGTCAGCCCCTGCCCCATCTCTATGCCGCCCTGGTGGATGATCACACTGCCATCGCCCTGATTAATGGAGATGATGGCTGCCGCCTGCTCAATCTGCACAAAGTTGTATCCCGAGCCATACTTCACCGGGATCATGCCCAGGCCGCGCTTGCGCCAGCGGTTCTTCTTGTTGAACTCATCCACGGCCCGCCGTTTTTCGGCATATTTGGATATATCCTTCAGGTACTTCCAGACGTCTTTCATGTAGCAGTAAGACAACGCCTGTCCAAATGGAGTCACGTCGCCCCGGTCATAAAAATTCTTCTCTCGCAAATCTTCCGCCTTCATGCCGAGGGAGAAAGCTGCATCGTCAATGGCGTTCTCAATGATGTTCTTTCCCTGGACATCGCCAAAAGCGCGCATCGCCGTGCTCGGGGCGGTGTTGGTGCGGCAGACATCAAGCTGGTTTTCGAAGTTCGTAATCTTGTAAGCGTTGTCGGCGCGAAGCTGGATGCAGTTCGACACGATAAAAGAACAGTCGTAGAACGCCCCTCCATCGCCCCACATTTTGGTCTGGAAGCCGCGAATGATTCCCTTGTCGTCAGAATTGGCCAGGCCCCGGTCAACCGCAATCTGGTATTGGCCATAATAAGCGTGGCGCTTGCCGATCATGCTGGTGTCTTCTTCACGCGGCACCGCCACCCGCACCGGCTGCTTGCTTGAATACGCAGCTACAGCAGTGGGGCCCACAACAAAACGTGCCTGTTCCGTCTTGCCTCCAAATCCCCCGCCTACCGCCGGCACCTGCACGTCAATACGATGGTATTCAATGCCCAGCGCCATCGCAGTTGTTGCGTGCATTTCCATGGGGCTTTGGGTTGAGGGCTGGATGATGATGCGCCGTTCATCTGCGGGCAGCGCAATGCAGGCTTGCGGCTCCATGTAGAAGTGCGCCTGGCCGCCATTGATCTGGGTACTCTCCACGATCTGGCACGAGAGCCCATCCACGCTTCCTGTCCGGTTCACAATCCTGCGATCAAGCGGGTCTTTGTTCGGGGTCATCCAGTCAAAGCGGCTGC
Source organism: Candidatus Angelobacter sp. (assembly GCA_036515395.1). Classification (GTDB taxonomy): domain Bacteria; phylum Acidobacteriota; class Terriglobia; order Terriglobales; family Acidobacteriaceae; genus Angelobacter. The sequence goes on along the minus strand of DATBVH010000692.1, from coordinate 27 downwards.
CCGGACGCGTAATCTTCCAGATGTGCG
>DATBVH010000691.1:0-5238 GCA_036515395.1 Candidatus Angelobacter sp. | reverse complement strand
ACAAGTTCGCAGCGACGCAACGTGCGTGATATCCTCGGCATTCGAGCTTCAATCTGAATGAGCATCCTTTTCCTCGTCCGACACGGTCAAGCATCTTTTCTTGAGCGCAATTACGACAAGCTTTCCGCCAAAGGCGAGCAGCAAAGCCGCATGCTGGGCGAGTATTGGGCAGGGCTGAAGCTTGGCTTTGACCGTGTATACTCAGGTCCCCGAGTGCGGCAATGTGAGACCGCTCGGATTGCCGGCGAAGCTTACAAGCGCGCAGGTCTTCCCTGGCCTGAGCCGGTCATTCTTGCGGAGTTCGATGAGTTTCAGGCTGAAGCGGTGATGGAACGGACTCTGCCGGAGTTAATCGAAAGCGATTCCGACATCCAAAGAATGCATCAGGCGTTTAAAGATGCGCAGACGCGGCCGGAGCAGTTCAAAACATTTCAGCAGATTTTTGAGGTTGTGATTGGGCGATGGGCGGACGGCAAGCTTCCACTGGAAGGCATTGAACCCTGGGGGAATTTCAGCGCGCGTGTGCAACGCGGACTGGCCAAATTCTCTGAGAATGGAGACCGCGGCCAGCGCATTGCTATTTTCAGCTCCGGCGGACCGGTGGGCGTGGCCATGCAGAGGGCGTTGGACCTTTCCACTGAGGCCACGCTGAAAGCCGCGTGGATGGTGCGTAATTGTTCTTACAGCGAGTTTCTCTTCTCCGCCGGACGGTTTACCCTAAGCTCATATAATGCTACTCCGCACTTTACCGATCCGGAGTTTCTCACGCATCGGTAAGGTAAGCGGGATGGACTTGCTGCGAGCCAGCGAGGCTTTAAAATCAGCGAAACCGATGAATCAGGAAACAAGGAACTGACGCCGATGTCAGCCGAAGCAACAAAACATTTCTCCGTTGCCGATGAGTTGCAGGACAGCACCAAGGCAGTCCGCCAGGGTGAGGAGTTGGACCTTGCCCGGCTTGAGCCTTATCTTCGCAGCCATTTTCCTGATCTTGGCGGCGAGCTGATAGTAAAGCAATTTCCCAGCGGACACTCGAACCTCACGTATTCCGTTGCGCTGGGCGAAAAAGAAATGGTGCTGCGGCGTCCGCCCTTCGGCAGCAAGGTGAAGTCCGCGCATGATATGGGGCGAGAATACAATGTCCTGCTAAAGCTACACGCGGCTTATCCCACGCCGAGGCCGCTGCTGCACTGCACGGACGATTCCGTCCTTGGTGCGCCGTTTTACGTGATGGAGCATGTGCGTGGGCTCATCCTGCGTCGCAACTTGCCGGACGGCCTGGCATTGCCGCCGGCGACGGCACGGAAACTCAGCGAATCATTTATCGACAATTTGGCTGCGCTGCATGGCCTTGACTACACCACGCTTGGACTGGGCGAACTGGGCAAACCGCAAGGCTATCTGGAGCGGCAGGTGCGCGGCTGGATGGAGCGTTATCAAGGATCGAAGACGCATGAGCTGCCGGAAGTGGAACCACTCTCCGCATGGCTGCGGGAACATATGCCCGCACGCAGCGGCGCAACATTGATCCACAATGACTACAAGTACGACAACATGGTGCTTGATCCCACGGACATTACGAAGATTAAGGCGGTTCTGGACTGGGAGATGTGTACGCTGGGCGATCCGCTGACGGACCTGGGCACCGCGCTGGCTTATTGGATTGACCCGGACGATCCTCCGGAGATGCAGATGGTGCGCTGGGGGCCAACGATTGGCCCAGGAATGCTGCGCCGCGCTGAAATGGCGCACCGCTATGCGGGAAAAACCGGACGCGATCTTTCTGACATTGTCTTCTATTATGTGTTTGCCATGTTCAAGGTGGCGGTGATCATCCAGCAGATTTATTATCGCTATTTTCATGGCCTAACAAAGGATGAGCGCTTTGCACAGCTGGGCGAAGTAGCAAAGACTTTGATGAAAGTGGGATTGAACACTTCGAAGAAAGATTGCATTTAACGGGGGCTTCGTGACCGATCAAGAATTTAAAGAATACCTCCACGAAAGCGTTCACGAACTAATCGATCTGAACGATAAGTACCATGAAGAATTCAAGGTTGGGAGCTATGCACGCTGGGATTATGATTTCGACAAGGCAATCCTAACATTCTCCAATGAAGGAGTTCCGTACGTAGTAGCGGACATACAAGCAATAGGCACAATTGCTCATGCATCGAAAAGCTGGCTCTGGTCCTGGAATAACGAGAGCATTCCCGAGCATGTGAAAAGTTCGATATCAGCCGTACGCGAATTTGGGGAGTCACATAAGATATTGAAATTGACCGAGGACTATTGGGCAGCCTCGGAAGAAGATGGATGGGAAATGTCCGCTATCGCCAATCGAATTCTCGGTGGCAAAGGCGTCTATCGCTGCCCAGACGATTGTGGCTTTGTGTTTCTTATCTTGACCAACATATCATTCGCGCCAAATCAGCGGTAATACCGGACAACCCACTCCGCCACGCAACAGGGCTTTTCGCCATCCTCTACTTCGACCGTCGCATTGAATATGGCTTCCATTCCGTTCGGCACGTCTTTCAGCGATTGAAGCACGATGCGGGCGCGAAGGTTTGATCCGGCACGCACCGGTGAGACAAAACGCACGCGATTCAACCCGTAATTCACTCCCAGGCGGATGCCCTGCTTAATCTCCAGCGCCTGATGCATGAAGTGCGGCAGCAAAGACAGTGTGAGAAAACCATGAGCAATCGGCGCTTTGAAAGGCGATTCACGGCGCGCGCGATCAACATCCACGTGGATCCATTGATGGTCGAGCGTGGCGTCAGCGAATTGCTGTATACGCTCCTGCGTGACGTTGAACCAGTCAGTGACGGCGATCTCCTGGCCGACGAGAGCTTTGAGGGCTTCAGGAGAGTCGAGGGTGCGTTTGGGCATAAGATTCAAAACCTACCACGGAGGCACAGAGGCACTGAGAACGCCAGGAATGCCAAAATTGGCAAAGAACGCCGAAATTGAGACATTGATAAGAGAATTAATACTCCACTGTAGCTTTTCTCCGTGTCTCCGTGGTGGATGTCATTTTTTTGTCGCAAATTCCGGACGAATACTCTCGCTTCCCGACCAGTATTTTTTCCGCAGCTCTTTCTTGAGCACCTTACCTGTGCCGGTTCTGGGCAGCGTATCAAGAAATTCCACTGTACGTGGGCATTTGTAGTGAGTGAGGTGGTTGCGGCAAAACTCTAGAACTTCAGCCTCGGTGGCGATCACGCCCGGCTTCATTACGACAAGAGCTTTCGGCACCTCGCCCCAGCGTTCGTCGGGCACGGGAATCACGGCCACTTCATAAATGCCGGGATGCGCCAGAAGGGCTCTCTCTACTTCCAGAGATGAAATGTTTTCGCCGCCGCTCACAATGATATCTTTCTTGCGATCGACAATCAGGGCATAACCGTTTTCGTCGATGGTGGCCATGTCGCCAGTGTGGAACCAGCCGTTGCGCATGACCTGCGCGGTGGCTTCCGGCTGCTTCCAATAGCCTGCCATCACGCCGTCACTGCGGGCAACAATTTCGCCAATACTTTTGCCGTCGCGCGGAACATCATTGTCATCGGGATCGACCACGCGGATTTCCACGCCGGGAATTGCGTGGCCAGTGCTGGCTTGCCTCTCATACCGAACGCGGCCTTCCCAATCAAGCCCGGCTTTCATACGGGCGGTGGTAAGGACAGGCGCAGTTTCCGTGAGGCCGTAGCCGGAATAACATGCGCAGCCAAGCTTCTCTTCAACTTCACGCACCAGTGTTGGCGACGATGCCGCGCCGCCCAGGCTCATACGTTCCAGACTTTTCAAATTGAACTTCGGCCGGTCAGGGCAGTTGACCAATGCGGTTGCCATGGCGGGCACCACGCTTAGAGATTGCACGCCCTCGCGCTCTATCTGGCGGAAAACTTCCGTGGTCTCAAATTTGCGCATCATCACATGCTTGCCGCCGACGTAAGTAAGTGAATGCGCCACACCCCAGCCGTTGGCGTGAAACAACGGAATGGTGTGCAGTTCCACGGACTCGCTGTTGCCGCCAAAGGCGATAGCGACATTGAGCGCGTGAAGGTAAATATTGCGATGCGTCAGCATCACGCCCTTGGGATTGGCGCTGGTGCCGCTGGTATAGAAAAGTTCGGCAACGGAATTTTCGTCGATCTGCCCTATGTCAGCGCGATACGGCGTGGCCGCGGCCAGCATTTCTTCATAATTATTCGTGGCCATCCAGGGCTGGTTGGGTTTGAAGTCCAGCGGAATAAAATGTTTTACCGAGTTGAGATCTTTGCGGAAAGACTCCACGAGCGGAATGAACTGCTCTTCAAAGAAAAGCACATCAGCTTCTGAGTCGTTCAGGATGTACGCCAACTCCTGCGAAGCCAATCGGATGTTGAGTGGGAGCAGGATGCCGCCAGCTTCTACCACACCATAATAGCCTTCGAGCAGGCGATGACAATTCGCACCAAGAAACGCAACACGCTCGCCTGACTTGACGCCCAAGGATCGCAAGGCCCCAGCCTGGCGCGCGGTACGATCAGAAAATTGAGCGTAGGTGAATCGTTGATCACCGCAGACCACGGCCGTGCGACGAGGAAATTGCTGGCTGGAATAACGCAAAAATCGTAATGGAGTAAGAGGAATAATCATAATGACCTCAGGCGGACTGGCCTCCATCCACCACCAGCACGTGGCCGTTGACGTAGGCGGAAGCATCCGAAGCGAGAAAGACCGCCGCTCCTTTCAAATCGTGGTCGGAGCCAAAACGGCGCGCGGGAATGTGGCTGAGCAGGTAGTCTCGCTTGTATTCAATCACTTTGTCGGACATGTGCGTGGGAAACCATCCTGGGGCAATAGCGTTGACCTGGATATTATGCCGCGCCCACTTGACCGCCAGATCATGGGTGAAGGAAATCACTCCGCCTTTGCTGGCATGGTACGCGATTGCCTCCACAGTCTCTGGCGGCGCGCCCCGAATGCCGGCGACCGATGCCATGTTAATGATCTTACCGCTTTGCTGCTTGAGCATAATTTTACCCGCGGCCTGGGCACAGAGAAATGTTCCCGTGAGGTTGGTCTCCATCACCTTGTTCCACTCGGCCAGAGTCATCTTTTCCGTGGGCGCGCCCCATGAAATACCTGCGTTGTTGATGAGGATATCGACGCGTTTGAACTCGGCTACGGTCCCCGCGATCAGTTGCTCAACGCTGGCCTGGTCTTTTACATCGCAAGCCATGGCTATTG
>DATBVH010000690.1:0-5427 GCA_036515395.1 Candidatus Angelobacter sp. | reverse complement strand
GTATGACGTGAAGCAGGTTGATCCTTCCGAATGGTCATCACCGCCGTGGGAGGCGCGCATTGTCGACAAGCCGGGCTTCGGCAAAGTTGTCGTCGGACGTGGCGCGGTCAATCAGAAGGGTCCTGAAGCCACGTTTCTGGCTGCGCTGCACGCCATCCGCGGCGCCGGCCGCAAACTGCCGGTCAACTTTGTTCTGGTAGCTGAAGGCGAAGAAGAAATTGGCTCGCCGCACTTTCCTCAAGTTGTGCGCCGGCCTGAAGTGCTGGCCGCGCTGAAGAAGACCGTGGGAATCTTTATGCCATTCGCTTCGCAGGATCCCGACGGAAAAGTAACGGCCTTTCTCGGAGCCAAGGGAGTGGTCGAACTGGAACTGGTTTCCAGCGGCGAGAAGTGGGGACGCGGTCCCAAAGCCGACATCCATTCCAGCAACAAGGCGCGGCTCGACTCACCCGCATGGCATCTGGTGAAAGCCCTGAACACTCTGGTCTCTGCCGATGGCAATGATCCCGCGATCGCCGGATTTGCCGACAAGGCGCGTCCTATTTCGGCGCAGGAAAAAGCGATGGTCGCGGAAGCCGCGCGTCGGCTCGACGAAAAAGCGCTGATGAAACAAATGGGCGTGGAGCACTGGGTCCACGACGTAAGCTTCCAGGAATCGCTGGAGCTGCTGGTTTCCAAACCGACGGTAAACATTGAAGGCCTTGTGGGCGGTTACACCGGCCCGGGCGGAAAAACCGTTCTGCCGCATCGCGCCGTTGCCAAGATGGATATGCGCCTGGTGCCCGACATGACCGCCGCAGATGCGCTGGCCGCGCTCAAAGCGCACTTGATGAAGAATGGCTTTGGCGATATCGAAGTAAATATGACCGGCGGCTATGATCCAACTACCACGCCTCCGGATGCTGCGCTGGTTCGCGCTGAACATGCCGTTTACAAACGCAATGGAATCGATTCCATTGTGATGCCTCGACTGGCCGGATCATGGCCCGGCTATGTCTTTACCGGCGATCCGTTGCGCCTGCCCGCGGGACACTTTGGCCTGGGCCACGGCAGCGGCGCTCACGCTCCCAACGAATATTACGTTGTCGAATCCAGCAATCCGCAGGTGCAGGGCATCGACGGAGCGGTGATGTCATATGTGGAATATTTATATGAGGTGGCAAGGACGGCGTGAGAGAGTTACGCCTACACAACAAAATCCCCGTTGCCGTCAACGGGGATCATCTGAATTGCAGGTAAATCTATGCGCCGCGGCCAACGCCCATATACTCAAATCCCAGAGCTTTCATGCGTGGACCATCGAGCAAGTTCTTGGTGTCCACCACAACAGGGTTGCGGATGATCCGCTTGATGCGATCGAAATCCAGCGTGCGGAATTCCGGCCAGCCTGTGCCCAGAACCAGTGCGTCCGCGCCTTCCGCCACGGAATACGCTGAATCGCAATAGCGGACGTTGCCGGTCAGTTCCTGCTGCGCGTCGGGCATCGCAATGGGATCATAGGCCTTTACGTGAGCGCCGCTTTCCATCAGGCTGCGCGCCAGCCGAATAGAGCCGGAGCTTACCACTGAGTTTGTATTTGGCTTGAATGCCAAGCCGAGAAGGCCGACTTGTTTCCCTTCAACCGAGCCCATGGCACTGTTGATCTTCCTCATAATGCGTGCGCAGAATTCCTGATTCACTTCACGCGCCGCGCTCAGGATCTTGAGTGACACGCCTGAGCCGGCGGCCAGATTGGCCAGTGAGTCCATGTCTGATTCTGTAAAGCTTCCGCCTAGCGACCCCGGTTGCAACGATCGCGGCGCAATCCGCTTGTCCAGCCCGAGCGCAAGAGATAAATCAACTGCATCGGCATTGATGCGTTCGCACAAACTTGAAAGTTCATTGATAAAAGAAACTTTGGTAGCCAGGAATGCCGTAGAGGCTTCGCGCACCAGCTCTGCTGTCTGGTGGCTGGTTACAATCACCGGCACGCCGCGCATCACCAGCGGACGATACAAAGCTTTCAGCGAAGTCACAGCCGCATTTGACGTAGTTCCCAGAACGATTCTGTCAGGCCAGTTGAAATCTTCCACTGCGCAGCCTTCAGAAAGGAACAGCGGATGGGACACTACGGTGATGTTCTTTCCGGAAGCTTTCAGGCGTTCTTCAATCCTATGCGCTGTGCCCACTGGTACAGGTGTCACCAGGACCAGAATCTGGCCGTGGTCGCAATAAGTGGCAATCTCCATTGAGATCGCTTCCATGTCACGGTTGGCGTCTTCCGCCAGGTAGATGATTTCGGCGCGCTGCACCATGGACTGCAGATGCGTGGAATACATAAGCCGCCCGGAGCGCACGCCGCGGCGCACAATGTCACTTAAATTCTTTTCATGGAAGGGCAAAATGCCGCTGGCGAGTAACGTCGTGTTGACGGAGTCGCTGCCGTACGCTGTCACGGGCACGCCAAAATCGGCAAGACACGCAGCCACCACAGTTCCCAGATAACCACAACCGTAGACACCGATCTGCATAAACTCTCCTGGAAAACCAGAGCATCGGCGACTCGGGGGAGATTTGAGGGTTCGCCAACAGGTCTTTAATTTTTATGTTGCCGTACTGACCAAACTCAAGCAGTTGTGATTAGAAGCTTTTACTTAGTACACCGCAAGATCGTATTAGGACATGTACCAAGCACAAAGTGCATGTCCCCCACCCAATGTTTAAAGGCTGTTGCTGTGTTTAACCGAACTGCCAGAGTGCACGAATTCTAGTGCAAAAACTAAGGCCCTGCCAGTAAAATTTTTGCGATGGTTCGTCAATCCATCTTGATTTCGATCTTGTGTCCATCGGGATCGCGTACCCATATAGAGAGTCCTTTGCCTTTCGACCCGTTATTGACCTCTGCCTGTGAAGGATCCATCCCTTTGCGCTTGAAGATGGCGATTACATCGTAAATACTTGATCCTGTGGCAGATAAGCAGATGTGTTCTTCGCTTAGGTTGGCTGTGGGCGCGGGGTTTGTGGGCGAAGCTTCAAACAAATCGATCAGCGACTCGCCAGCCCGGAGCGTCACCACGTTGTAACCGGCCTTGGCCTTGCCTTCATGTTCCAGGGTCATGCCCAGCTTCTCTATATAAAAGGTCTTCATAGCGGCCAGTCTCTTGGTTACCAGCGCAATGTGATCGACGCCTTTATAAGTGAACACAACTCGTATTCTGCTGCCTGACTCCGGGCGGCTCAAGTGGATTCTGCAATCCGTACCATGCTGCGCACCCTGATTCTTGTGCCGGACGTGGCCGCGACTCACCTCATCTTGCTTTGGCTCTGCCCCGTGCAGCCAAGTTAAATATTGCCTTTTCAGCTATTTACCTGTTGATCTCCGTTTTACCCGCAGTTGAGCCGGCGTGCATTGCCGGTTGATTTCGTCCGGGAGCATTGTGCCGTCATAGCAAGCGACCGGTGATTGGGATCTGGCGGAAAAGCGCAGCTCCTTCCAAAAGCTTTTCCCCAGCCCCGCCCCGGTCGTAAGCGAATCGTCATCGGAGGTCATTTCAATGCTCAACACTCAGCCATCCACGCAAACCATCACCGGCGCCTTGAATAAGCCCAGCTTCCGTGAAGCTAAACGGATCCAGCAAAGCTTTCTTGCCAACATGGAGAAGCGCACTCTGATCTGGCTGGCTGTCCGTACGCCTGCCTGGATCAACTCTGATCATCTCACCCTGCTCGGACTATTTTCCATGGCGGCTGCGGGCGCGGCTTACTGGTGGTCGGCCAGCAATCGCCTTGGATTAATTGTGGTTGTCCTTTGCCTGGCCCTCAACTGGCTGGGCGACTCCCTTGATGGGACCCTGGCACGCTTTCGCGATCACTCGCGGCCGCGTTACGGCTTTTATGTCGATCACATTGTCGATGCTTTCAGCGCCTTCTTTCTGCTCGGTGGGCTTGCGCTATCGAGATATATGTCACCGGCCGTCGCACTTGGATTGCTGATCGCTTATCTGATGCTGTCGGTTGAGATTTATCTCGCCACATACACTCTGGGCGATTTCAAAATCTCTTATTACAAAATGGGTCCTACGGAGTTGCGCATCCTGCTTTCCATCGGCAATCTTGCCGTGCTGTGGAGGTCGACCGTCCATCTATTCGGCCGCGCTCACCGGCTCTTCGATGTCGCCGGCACGCTGGGTATCTCCGGCATGTTACTGATCATGGTAGTGTCCGCCATCCGCAACACCATCCGGCTGTACCGTGAAGAGCCGATACCAATCGGCAAGCCGCTGCCAAATTCTCAACAGGACCGGTTGCCATTCGCCGCGCCGCCGCATCTCCGTCGTGAGACTTCCTGATGAAATTTGCCTTAATCCAATCTTCGTTGCAGAATATTGCTGCTCCGCAAAGCCAGGGAGGCCAAGCCATCATGAAACTACGTCCGATGTTGGTTTTATTTCTGCTGTTTCTATCTGCTGTTCTCGTCAACGCTCAGGGTAGAGTTGTGCCTTCAGGTCAGGTCGGCGGTGGGGTAGGAACCACCCACATGGGCGGCATGACTGGCGCTACTTTCACCTTTGGCGGAAATACCGGCCTGCCTTTTTCTGCCGACGTGGTGGAAGAGCACGACAAATTCCTTGCCGACGGCAATCACATCCACTATGAGGTCCATGGCAAGATGTTCCGCGATTCCGAAGGACGCATCCGTACGGAAACTGAAGCTCCCATTTTCAACGCAGAGAGCAAGCCCTTCGTGCATATCAACATCACAGATCTGGTGGAAGGGCGCATCATTTTTCTCGACGTGGAACATAAGATCGCGACCGTGACCCTTCTGGGACGGCCGACAGCGCAGGCGGCTATTGCAAGCCCCAAAGACTCCGCTGATCAGACCCCAAAGGTCCAGCCAGAGCCCGCCATAACTGTACATCGTTCTACGCCTACTCCCGATCCCGCGCCGGAAGACATGGGCACATCTCAGATTGAAGGCTTTACTGTACAGGGCACGCGTTCCACACACATCATGAACGCAGGCGTAATTGGCAATGACCAACCCATTGCCACCACCACTGAGCGCTGGTTCTCAACCGAGTTCAAGGTGGATTTGGTGAATATCTCTGAGAATCCTGATTCCGGCAAAAATGTTCGCAAGCTGGTGAACATCCACGCCGGTGAGCCTGATCCGCTGCTCTTTCAGGTGCCGCCTGATTTCAAAGTGAAGGAAATGCCGCAGCAATGAGCACGCGACAGCAACTTTGCTCCCGAAACAGCGTCACTCTGCTATTTATTGCTGTCTCTTCCTTCGGGCCCTGCTTCGTCTAACTCTGGCTTGGGCTTGGGAAGTAAGGGTGCGCTGGATTGCGTTGCGTAAAGCACAACCAGCACAAAAATCAACGCTATAGCAAACATTCCCACAACCACTCCCAGTCCCGGAGACTGATATTCGGCAGGATTGGG
>DATBVH010000689.1:0-23372 GCA_036515395.1 Candidatus Angelobacter sp. | reverse complement strand
CTGAGCTTTATCAGTTGCGCGGCCGCGTGGGCCGGTCCAACCGCCGGGCGTATGCGTATCTACTGGTGCCAGCGGAACAAGAGCTCACGCCGGTAGCGCGGCGCAGGCTGGCAGCGCTGAAGGAGTTTTCCGATCTCGGCGCGGGATTCAAGATTGCGGCGCTTGATCTTGAACTCCGCGGCGCGGGCAATCTGCTGGGCGGCGAGCAGAGCGGCAACATCGACGCCGTGGGTTTTGAGATGTACACCGGGATGCTGGACCGCGCCATCCGCGAGCTGAAAGGCGAAGAGCTTTCAGACAAAGTCAGCACGCAAATGAATCTCGGCATCGATCTGCGCATTCCGCCGACGTACATCGCAGAAGAGAACCAGCGGCTGCGCATGTACAAACGTGCGGCCGGCGTGGAGAGCGAAGCGGCGCTGGATGACGTCCGCAAGGAACTGCAAGACCGCTACGGCGAACCGCCTGCGCCGGTGCGCTATCTGCTGGCCGCGTCAGCACTCAAGCTGTTGTGTGAGCGTGTGGGCGTGCTGGCGATTGATCGCAAGCGCGATTCAGTGACGATCAAATTCACCGAGCAGGCATCGATTGAGCCGGAGCGGCTGGCGCGTTTTGTGGCGCAATCCAAAGGCGCACAGTTCTCGCCGGGAGGCGTGTTGAAGTTCAATATCAAGTCCACACAGCCGGAAGCGGTGATTGACCAGATCAATGGCCTGCTGCGCGAGCTGAGCCCTGAGGTGGTGGCGCAGACATGGTTGCAGGCGAAGTAGTTCGCATGTCTTCGTTTCCAAAATGAGCAGCCCGACTCCATTTGCTTGTGATATGACCGCGCTTACCAGCGAGCAGAGAGCGCGGCATCGTGAGCTGGCGGCGTTGCTGCAGGCTTCTCTGGTCGAAATCAAGGAGTTGCCGGATGGTTATGACTTTGCGTTTGCCTGGAACCCTGAAATCTACTCTTTCCTGGCCGAGATCACTCCACTGGAACATGCGTGCTGCCCATTTTTCAATATCGGCATTTGGATTGAGAGCGGAAATAAGCGGCTTTGCTGGCGCTTGACCGGGCAAGAAGGAATCAAGCCATTCATCCGGGCCGAATTTGGAAAGTGGTTCGAGGATTCCTAGTCTTCCCGGCTACACAGAGGCAGGCTGTGAAGCGCGGTGATGATAGGCATCAAATCAGATGATCCGGGAAACGAGCTTCAGAAAAAAGCCAAGCAACAGAAGAACGAATCCGCCGAGGAAAAGCCGCGGCATCCAAGACCTGCTCTTGCCTTTAGCGACCAGCGAGATACACAGCGCGACAAACCACAAGAGTAAGGCAAGTTTGAGGATCATTAACGCGGATTATACAACCGGCAAACACGAGATACCGATTTCTTTTACCGCCGCAATAGCGTCTCATCCGGGTCCAGCAGTATCTGCTTTGTGTTGGCAGGAGCGGAGAGTGTGAATTCGGTTTTGGAGTCGTCGGCGAAGACGAAGGCCAGAAAGCGCGATTTGCCAGCGGCGTCCACGGCGTAAAGCGGGATCGCTGTCACCATGTCCTTGGCGGCGTGGTCTTGCAGAATGGTTCCAGTCACCTTGAGCTTGTGGCCGGCGGCGGTCATATGCACGCCGTCGAGCGAAAATTGCGGGATGGAATTGCCGTTGACCCAGCTATCAAAGAACCAGTCGAGCGACTTATGGCCTTCATAGCCCAGGGACGCCGGCATTACTTGCTCAAAGGCGTGCTGAAGATCGAGCGTTGAAATTTTGTGGTTGGGCGAAGCGGCCAGCAAGCCTTTTAAGGCCGAGAAAAATACTGCGTCGCTTTCACCACCGTTGGCTTCACGCAGCATAGTGCGCAGCATATGGATCAGCCAGGTGCCGCGGCCATAAAGCACGCGCTCATAGGCGTCGGGAAATTTCGACGAGGTGAGGCGACGTCCCAGCGTGACCGGCCCGGCTTCCGCGATGATGCCGTTTCGGGTTTCACGCAGCAGTTCGCCGCGATAGTAAGTGAGCGCCGTCCGCATGTCGCCGGGATGTTGCTTTTCCAGCATCACGAGCGCGCTGTAATTGGCCAGCGCCTCTACGATCCATTCGTCGCGATAGCTGACCCAGTCGACGGCGTCGCCCCACCACTGGTGCGCGGTTTCATGCGTCAGCATCAGGCGGCTGAGCAGCAGTTCAACGTAAGGATCGCGAACGCCGAGGGCGCGGCGCTCGTCGGGCGTGAGAAATGCCGTGCTGGAAAGATAGATCAGCCCCGGCCATGACTGGCTCAACATCCCGGGAAGCTGAGTGATTTCCAAGTTGAGATAAGGGAAAGGATCAAGCTCAGACGAAAGAAACTGGATCGTATTGGCGGCCTGGTTGGCGATTTGCTGCGTTTCTTGCGTGGGATCGGGCTTTTTGCCGACGCGTGCTTCAGCGCCTGCCAGCGATTGTTCCACCGTTTTAGCGCCGTAGGCATGGATCTCTACCCCGCCTGACGTGGCGGAAGCAGCAACGAACTTGCCGAGATTAAATCCGGCGCGACCGATAGGCTTGCTGGTAACAAAGCGCGTGGTACGCTTGCCGCCAGTGACAGTGCTGGAAACCTGTTTACCCGTTCCGACCACCGACCAGTCGCTGGGGCAGTCGAACGTGAGATCGAAGTTGCTGAACGTTGGGCCAACATTGGGATACCATGTGCCGCGTGCGCCAACATAAATCACGTCGCCACCGGCATTGAACATGACCGGCCCGGAATATTTGAATTGCAGTTTTACCGGGCGGTCTTTTTCCAGCGGCGCGGGCATGACTACGCCGATCAGGTCGTCGCCGCGACGCGAGAGATCGCTTCCGGAGATCGCCTCATTCTGGATGAACTCGGCGGGCGCGCCGTTCACGCGCACTTCCGTGAGCTTAAGATAGCGTGACAGTTCCAGGATCACTGTCCGCTGGCCGGAGTTCTTGGGAATAAGCGTAAATTCGGCTTCCGCGCTCAGGTCTGTGGGCGGTTGCACGTTCACGCGGAGCCTGTAGTTGGAAACTTCAAAGCTCGCGCGCGTTGCCGGATCTTCCTGACCTGCGGCCTCGCGTATCGACCGCATAGGAAAGGAAGTCCATGTGTCGTAATAAGCGACGTTATTAACAATACTGGCCTGGGCCACGCTGATCTGTTCCGAACCGTTGCTGTCAAAGAAAATATCCACAATGCCGGCAGTGGTCCCTCCAATGCGCAAGTGCAGGAATCGCGCAACGGATTGCGGCGCGCTGGTCATCACCTGCAGGATGGGCAATGCATCTCCACGAGCCAACAGCAGGGCGGGCTGCTGCCATCGCGTGACAAATTCCTGCGCGTCATCTGCGTGGCCGCGAAGTCCGCTCCGCAGCTCGGTCACTATTTTGTCGTCGGCGAAACGGAGATACGCAGACTGGAAGCGCTGTTCCAGCACCGCCGATCCGGTAAACAGCGCCAGTGATGTACGCTCAGCGCGGTTCGGAGGAACCAGTAGCACTTCGCCAACGCCTTCAAACATTGCGCCTGTAATACGGCCGTTGATTTCACGCACAAACCCTATGGTGCCATCGCTGATGGAAATGTGCAGGTCCTCCATCATGATAGAAACGTCGCGCACCTGGTAAACGTCTTTGGCGTCAAAAGCCGGATTGAGTAGTTCCCGGTAAAGCGCCACCGCGCCTGAAGAAGATGGCGCTGACTGGCCCAAAGCGGGAATATCCGCCAGGGCAAGGGCGGAAACGAGAACTAGTACCTTCGTTACTTTCTGGATGAAGACACGCTTCATAGACATGGCATAATCGCTTAGACTTTTCTCAATTGAAATCGATTATTACATTTTGTGCTTTTGCCGTATTGTGCGCCTTCGCGTGGGCGGACACAATCGTGCTGAAAAATGGCGACCGAATCCAGGCCGATTCGGCGCAGGAACGCAATGGTCACGTGGAATACACGCTGGGCGATAACACGATGACCATTCCCAAGTCCATCGTTGTCCGCATTGAAAAAGGTCCGGTTTACGGGCCATCTCCGGCGCGGGCCACAGCCACCGCGGAAGCGCCGCCAGCGCATGAGGAAATGGCCAGCTCGGGAGACCTGGTCTCGCGTGTGATTCGTAACGGCGCAATTGATACGGTTGCTATCAAGGCCATTGAAGAAGAAGGCGATTCGCTGCGCGCGGCCGCTGCCAACTCCATTGCGGCCAACTTCGAAGAAAAGCGGCTCAACTACTCCGCTGCCGCGCGTTATCTCCAGGCTGCAATCGCTTTTCTGCCGGACCACGGCGTCCTGCTGGAGAGCTACGTTTCCATTTTGTTGAAGCTGGGCCAGCCCGCGGAAGCGTTGCTGCGCGCCCAACAGGCTGCGCGAGTCAGTCCGCAATCTGCCGACGCCTTTCTGTTGCTCGGCTACGCTTACTACAAAAATGATCACAATCGCGATGCGATTGCCGCACTCAAAAGGTCCCTGCAGCTCCGGCCAGACGACAAGACGCGCGACCTGCTGGAGCGCGTGGAGCGCGAATCCAAAACCGAAGCCGATTTCCGCCAGCAGGAGAGCAGCCACTTTACGCTGCGCTATGAAGGATCGCAAACAGCCGATGCGCTCCGCACGCAAGTGCTGGACGCATTGGAAACCGACTATCGCGATTTGAGCAACGATCTGGGTTCGTCGCCCAGGAATATTTACGTTTCGCTTTATACCGATGAGGCTTTTTTTGACGTGACCCACGCCGCCGCCTGGACAGCGGCGCTCAATGACGGCAAGATTCGCATTCCAATTTCCGGGGTGCAAACCGTAACGCCGGAACTGGCCAGCGTCCTGCGCCATGAGCTAACGCATTCGTTCGTCGCGCAGATCACGCACAACCGCGCTCCGGTCTGGCTGAATGAAGGTGTGGCGCAACTGGAACAAGGTTCCTCCACTGGCGCCATTGGCCCGCGCCTTGCCGCGCTTTATATTTCCGGCAGGCAGATACCGCTTAATCAGTTGGAAGGCGGATTCCAGGATTACAGCTCTGCGGAAGCCTCAGTTGCTTATGCTGAAAGTCTGGCTGCCGTGGAATTCATCCGCGCGACATATGGCATGAGCGACTTGGCGCGCCTGTTGCAGCGCCTGGGTGAAGGGCAAAGCGTGGAATCAGCGCTGCGCAGCACCGTCCATGCCGGTTATGCAGAACTGGAAACTGAGATCACAAACTATCTCAGGAAAAACTATGGAAGCTAGCCGTGAAGTCTATTGTCCGGTCACGCGCAATTCAATTTTGACGCCGCTTTCCAGCTTTACCGTGTGTTGCGTAGAGACAATCGTTTGAGCGCCGCCACTGGCCGGAGAACTCAGGCTCAATCCATCAATATCAGTTGGCCCGGTTTGGGCAATTTCTCGATCATGTGATTTCATTGGATCACCCAGTGAAGGATTGGTCCTGCGTGGAGTATTCGAGCCCAGTGGTGACGGAGATTGCCTTTGCACAGGCTGTTGAGCGGAATTGCTCATCGGAGAAGGCGCGTTCGGCACATCCACCACAGGGCGGTCAGCGGGACGAATCGCCAGAAGCAGCGACTGGAACGGCATTTCGCCATCCTTGGTAATGACCTTATCGAAAACGATTCCCAGCCGCGACTCAGGAGTGTCTTTGCTGTGGACCTGGGCTTCAGTAACGTGCCCCAGCAATTTTGCATCATGCCGGACCACAATTTTTCCGTGGGCTAGCACATCAGCCAACAGGATCGCAGATACCGGATCACCCACTTTGGCCTTTTTTGCATCAACGGTCTTCGTCAACTCCGCATACAAGATGGAGCCGTTTTCCAGGCGAACTGGCGCTGGTACTGGATCGGCCTGGAGCGCGGCGGCTGTGCATCCGAATGTGAGTGATGCGGCAACTACTGTGATGTGAAAGAGATTTCTCATGTCAGGCTAACTGCAAAATTTTACAGACGAAACTGGATCTTGATTGTGGTTTCCACTTCTACAGGTTCGCCTTTTAATATATAGGGCCGGTATTTCCATTTCTTGACTGCATCCACAGCAGACAAAACCAAAATGGGATGGCCCTGGACAATCCTCAGGTTTGTTATGTTTCCTTTAGTATCAATCGTGGCTTGCAGGAGCACATCACCCTGAATTCTATTTTCCAGAGCTTCTCTTGGATACTGCGGTTTAGCATCGTGAATCTTAAGTCCATCTGCGACACCCGAAGATACGCGGAGTTTCTGAGGCGGATTATCTTGTGCCACCGCCAGCACAGCCAGCGCTACTAATGCCGGCAACGCCAGAAATCGAGTTATGGTCATATGCAATTATGCTCCGGCAAACCACCTGCCCTGTCAATAACATCTATTTCAGTAACATCTATTTGACTGTCTTTCTGGTAGCATTTCCGCATGAAACGTTTGCTCATAATCTCCGGGATTGTCGTCGGCGTACTTCTACTCATCATCATCGCCGTTCCGTTGTTCATCAATGTCGATAGCTTCCGCCCCGATCTGGAGAAGAAGCTTTCCGCTGCGCTCAACCGCCAGGTGCATATCGGCAAGCTGGATGCTTCGCTGTTGAGTGGAGGCGCAAGTGCCAGCGATATCTCGATTGCCGACGATCCGGCCTTTAACAAAGGCCCTTTCCTCAAAGCGGCTTCGGTGAAAGTGGGCGCGGAACTCATGCCGCTCATCTTCTCCAAACAGCTCAAAGTTACATCACTCACGATCCAGAAGCCGGATATCACGCTGCTGAAGAACGCGGCCGGGAAGTGGAATTACTCCACGCTGGGCGCATCACCCCAAAAGACCGGGTCTGATACCTCAAAGACGGAGCCCTCAAAGCCGAATCCCGCCCCTTCAGGGAAATCCACGCCGGATGTCTCCGTCGATAAATTCGAAATCGCGGATGGGACAGTGCGCGTGGGCCACAGCAGCGGTCACTCTGCCGGAAAAGAAAGCGTTTACCAGAACGTAAATCTTGTAGCGCATAACATCTCCGCCACCAGTGCAATGCCCTTTACTCTTTCCGCCGGCATGCCGGGCGGGGGCTCGCTCAACCTGGATGGTCAGGCTGGCCCGCTGAATTCCACCGACTCAACCAAGAGCCCGCTGGATGCCAAAATTACCTTGAAGCACGCCGATCTTGCGGCAACGGGCTTTGTCGATCCCAGTTCCGGTGTTGGCGGCATACTGGATTTTGATGGGCAAATAAAGTCTGACGGCCACAAGTTGCATTCTGAAGGCAAGGCCAAGGCCGCTGACCTGCGCGTGGTCAAGGGCGGGCAGCCGGCCAAGCAGCCAGTCGCACTGGATTACAAATCAGACTACGCTCTAGATTCCGATACCGGCACAATCAACGCGGACCTTCACACCGGCAACAGCGTGACCAATGCCAGCGGAACACTCAATGCCAAAGGCGAAGACACGCTGGCGAATTTGAAGATCGTTGGCAAGAACATGGCGGTGAATGATGTTGAAGGGCTGCTGCCGGCCTTCGGCGTGGTCCTGCCCTCTGGCGCGTCATTGCAGGGCGGCAACATCAACATGGACTTGAACGCAACGGGTCCGCTAGACCGTCTGGTGATTGATGGTCCGCTCAAGATCGAAGGCACGCATCTTTCCGGCTATAACCTGGGTTCCAAACTGGGGGCCATTGCCGCTTTCACTGGCAACAAATCCAGCACAGATACCCTGATTCAGACGTTCAGCTCCGCCTTGCGCGTTGCGCCTGAAGGCATTAAAGCGGACAACATTGTTCTGGATGTGCCGTCGCTCGGCATCGTAACCGGCAATGGCGTAATTACAGGCGATAACTCGCTCAATTTTAAAATGCTGGTCAAGCTTTCTGGGACCGCCAATAACCTCCTCGGCAGCCTTACTGGGGCTTCAACCTCAGCTCAAAGCAAAGGCCTGCCTTTTACGATTACCGGGAAGACCTCAAACCCGGTATTCCGCCCCGACGTTGGAGGTGCCGTAGCCGGTGATCTTCAGAACTCCCTGCTTCAGGCAGTTCAGGGCAAGGGAAACAAGGCCGACGGCCAGCAGAACCAGAAACCAAACCTACAAGACGCAATCGGTGGCCTCTTTAACAAGAAGAAAAAACCGCAACAATAGCGCAATCTGGCGTTCTGAAAATTGGAAGCTTCTTGTCTCCGCTGTTAAAATAGGTTTAACGACCCCAGTCGATAGAAGCTTCTCTAGAAGGTCTTTTCAATATGCCCAAGAAACTCATTTTGTGTGCGTCTGTGCTGCTGCTGGCGGCACTCGCCCTTCGCGCTGACGATATCGTTGATGAAATCATCGCCCGCGTCAATGACCAGATCGTCACCCGGTCCGATATGGAAAAAGCCAAGGCGACCCAGTTGGAAGAGTTGAAACAGAGATATCCCTCTGATTGGCAGAGCCATGTGACCAAAGCACAGGCAGATACCCTGCGCGATCTTATCGATCAGCAGCTCCTGCTGGAGCGCGGCAAGGACCTGGGCATTACCGGCGAAACTGAATTGGTGAAACGGCTCAACCAGATGCGGCAGCAGATGGGTCTGGCCAGCATCGATGATCTGGAAAAAGAGGCGCAGAAGCAAGGCGTCTCTTATGAGGACTTCAAAGAGCAGATCCGTATTAGCGTAGTTACGCAACAGGTGATCGGGCAGGAAGTTGGCGGCAAGCTCCATATTTCCAATGAAGATATTCAGGATTGGTACAACAAGCACCAGAAAGAGCTTGAAGGGCCTGAAGAAATTGGCTTAAGTGAGATCATGGTCTCCACCCAACCAGCAAAAGAAAATGTGGAGAGCAAAGACAAACAGAGCGCTGGGCAGGATAAAAACCTGCCTGAAGACCCGGCCAAAGTTGCGGAAGCTGAAGCCAAAGCAAATCAGCTTCTTGATGAACTGAAAAAAGGCGCAAAGTTTGAAGATCTGGCCAAGAAAAGCTCTGACGGGCCCACGGCCGCCCAGGGTGGAACGCTGGGCACCTTCAAGCGAGGCGAACTGGCCAGAGACCTGGAAGAAAAAACATTTTCACTCAAGGCAGGAGAAAATACCGGCGTAATCCGTACCCGGCAGGGTTTCATTATCCTGAAAGTTACGGCCCACCGTGCTGCCGGTATTCCTCCCTTGAAAGACATCTCAGACCGTATTCGCGAAGCTATTTACTCAGAGCGTCTGGAACCAGCGGCACGAGCCTATCTCACTAAACTACGTGAGCAGTCGTTCATTGATATCAAATCCGGCTATACCGATACTGGAGCCAGCCCTAACCAGCACAATAACAAGCCAACCATTGTTGCCGCCAATAGCGAAGGTAATCCTAACCATCCAGGTAAGGTCAAGAAAAAGAAGAAATTTTTGGTGTTTTAAAAGTAAGTGCGTCCCTTTGGTTCTCTCGCATTTGTCCGATTGACGTTAGCTTGCACGCCAATTGACTCATTCCAAAGCTTCACAACCCGCGCCGTGCATACGGCGTCCAATCAATGTCATGGACGCAAAATCCTGGATAGCGATTGTGGCGAATTTCATCGTCATTGCAGGGCTGATCTCATATGGGTTCAACCTCTTTGCTGAATATCACGCCACGGGCCGATGGGCAAAGAACGTGACCGGCTTGCTGGCTGGGATCGGCATGCTGGCGCTTGCCGCGTCCATGCTATTAACGCCGCGTAATGCCCTGGTTATCCTGCAGGTAGCGCAGACTGGTGCCGCGCGCGTCTTCCTGATCATCAGCAGCGTTCTTTTGATGGCGGCCATCGCGGCCTTCGGCATTATCAATTATTCCCGCCCGCTTCGACTCTGGCACCAGCGCCGTATTGGCAGAGACTTGCGTCGCGGACTCCCGCGCATTCCCTGATCGCTTTCCACCATTCGATTATCAAGGCTATCTTTCCATTGGCATTCGTGCGGCCCACGTCTAGAATGGCTTCCCTATGCGAAAACTTTGGATCGTGACTCTGTTCGCTATTCTTGCCTTGACTGCCTGGACACAGCAGGCCCAGGCGCCGGTGGAAATTATTTCTGAACCCAGCCATCACCTTGTGTTTGAGAACATGTTTGTTCGCGTCTTTGCCGTCTCCGTCGATCCTGGACAATCGACGCTGATGCACCACCACGGCCATGACTATCTTGGCATTACGCTGGGCGACTCCCAGATCACGAATACGAAGCAGGGCGCGCAGCCTGCGCAGGTTGCTTTGAAGGATGGCGATACCAGGTTTACCCCGGCCGGTCTGGTGCATGCCATCACCAATAATGGCAGCGCTCCGTTCCACAACCGCACCATCGAATTGCTGCAGCCCACAACGAATCAAAAAAACTGTACAGAATCCTGCGAAATTCCTGTGCCATGCGATTCCGCTGACAAAACCAAATGCGTCACCGTGACAAAGCTCATCACTTCCGATCAATGGTCGGTCACACAGGTGATATCGCCGCCGGGCGCGAAATATCCGCAACACACCCATCTGGCAAATTTCCTTACTATTCCGCTTACCGATGCCGATATAACCAGGAAAAACCAGGACCAGCCAGAAGCGGCGGTCCACTCCAAAACCGGCGAGATCACCTGGAACAATCCCGTGGTTCACACGATCACAAATTCCGGGAACTCCACCGCGAAGACGATTGTGCTCGAGTTCCGCGGCCGTCCCGCCGGAGAAGGATCAGAATCCATGGGGCCACAATCAAAAGAGACGCCCAAGCCGCACGACCACCACTAAAAAGAGTCTTTAGGATTGAGGTTTGCACGGGCTGGCCTGATTCGGGCCAGCCGTGTGGCGCGAGAGGTGCGCAACAGGTTCAGCTCGACCTCGAAGGCGAAAAGAGTCTTAGCGGTAGGAGCGAAGCTACAGAAAACAAAGGCTGAGGCATTTACTCGCTTGCGACCATATCGCATTGTTTTACAATCTTTATATGAGAACGTCCCGTGCCTTGGGACTGGTGTTTCTGGCCACAGCCGCCCTGGCCCAGCATCAACAGTCCGTGGAGATCACATCTGAACCTAGTCATCATCTGGTTTTTCGAAATGAATACGTGCGCGTGTTCAATGTGACAGTAGCTCCCAGGGCAACAACCCTGGTCCACAAACACAACTACGACTATCTTTTTGTGACCCTGGGCGACTCCGATGTGGTGAGTGTACGTCCGGGTGAAAAACCGGTAGCGCTGAAACTTAAAGACGGAGAAGTCCGTTTTACACCGGGAAACTTTGCTCACGCAGCCATCAACCAATCCGACCGAGCCTTTCACAACGTTACGATCGAGTTGCTGAAGCCATCGGCCAATGTGAAGACCTGCACGGACTCCTGCGACGATCTCTCGAATCCTTGCGCTGGGATCTGCACGCAGCGCAGGAAGCTCATCTCCTCTGACAAGTGGAGTGTCTGGCTGATCACTGTTCCACCTACGGCGCACGCCGAGAAGTACCTTCACGCCGTGCCCCAGCTGATTGTGCCAGTCTCTAATCTTGGGTTCGGGGTGCAAGACGGCTCTACTGACACGCCGATCATACGCGGTCCCGGTCAAATTGATTGGTTGACTGGCGGTCCCATGCACCCGCTCATTAACAAGGCCAAAACGTCTGCCAGCTTCATCGCTCTGGAGTTCAATCAGGAGAAGCCATGACCCTCGCTGGTGCCAATACGGTCCCTGACACTCCAGAAGCACGCGATTACAACCGCGCACGCCGCTGGCTGGAACTTGGCGATCTGGCCGTCAGCTTTGGGTTCCTGATTGTGCTGCTGGCCACCGGCTGGACCAAAACCCTGAGCGGACTGGCGACCCACATGGCTCCCGATCATTACTGGCTGGACCTGTTTTTCTATGTGATGTTTCTCAGTGTGATCAGCAAGGTCCTGGGCTTTGCGCTGGATTTTTACGGCTTCCGTTTGGAACATCGCTTCAACCTTTCCAACCAGCGCCTGTTTTCCTGGCTTAAAGACGAGTTCAAAGGCTGGGTGCTGGGCTTGGTGATGGCAACCGTGCTGGCTGAGATTGTCTACGCTCTCATCAGGACATCGCCGCAATATTGGTGGATCATCGGCTGGCTGATCTTCATGGGCCTATTCATCTTTTTTGCCCAGATCGCGCCCGTGGTCCTGTTCCCGCTCTTCTATAAGTTTGCCCCGCTGCAGAATGACGAACTGAAAGCCCGGCTCATGCGCTTGGGCGAACGCGCTGGCACCCGCGTGCGTGGCGTATACGAATGGAAGCTCTCAGAAAAAAGCAAGAAAGCCAACGCCGCATTGACGGGATTGGGAAACACCCGCCGCATCATTCTGGCGGACACGCTTCTGCAAAACTATAGTGACGACGAAATTGAAGCCGTGCTGGCTCATGAACTCGGGCATCATGTGCACGGCCACATGGTAAAGATGATTGTGGTGCAAGCACTGGTCACGCTGGCGGGATTTTGGGCGGCGAATTACGTGCTGCGCTACGCCATCGACGAGCAACACATGTTCCAGCATCTTGCGGACTTTGCCAACCTGCCGCTGCTCGCTCTCGTCGCCAGCGGACTCTCATTGCTGCTGATGCCTGCCCTCAACGCGTATTCGCGCTTTACTGAACGCCAGGCCGATCTTTACTGCTGGAAGTGCGTTTCCGACGTTACGCCTTACATTACAGCGATGGAAAAGCTGGCGCGGCAGAACCTGAGTGAGAGCCATCCGTCGCGGCTGGTGGAATTGCTGTTCCATTCCCATCCGCCGATTTCCAAGCGCATTGCCGCCGCAGAAGCCTGGGCCAAAAGCCATCGGCCCAGCTTGGCCACCTGAGCAAATCGCCACTGATTGCACAGATAAGCGCAGAGCGCAGATCAAGCGAGAAAGATGCTTTCATTTCTCACAGGCAAAGAAAATGGGCCGCCAATCGACGCGAAGACACGCGAATCATAAGGCCGTTGCATGCAGGGCTGTTTTTGAATTGCCGATTCCCGCTATCTATCCCTTTCGATTCGTGTTTATTCGCGCAATTCGCGGCTACTTTTCTGGCAACCTTTATCAGCGTAAATCTGCGGCAAAAATTAGCTGCTACCTGCCTGACGCTCTCACCATCTCTTCCACTCGCCGCAAATCTTCTTCGGTATCCACGCCCACGGTATTGAATGGCGTCTCGGCAACATAAATATCAATGCCATTATCTAAGAAGCGCAATTGCTCCAGCCGCTCCACCGCTTCCAGTTTCGACTCCGGCAAATTGCAAAAGCGATTCAGAGCGGCCTTGCGATAAGCATAAAAGCCCAGATGCTTGAAATAGTTGATGCCTGTCTTGTCGCGATCAAAAGGGATGGTTGAACGCGAAAAATAAAGCGCGCGTCCGTTGAGATCGGTCACGACTTTCACTGCGTTTGGATTGCCTACATCTTGCGGTGGGCACGGCGTCTTAATCGTTGAAACCATCACTTTGGGGTCCTGCATTGGCCGGAGTAAAGCGTCCAAGTGCTCAGGCCGCGCCAGCGGTTCGTCGCCCTGGATATTTACGTAAACATCGGCAGGAATGCGTTGCGCCACTTCATACACGCGATCGGTCCCGCTGCGATGCTTGTCCGAAGTCATCTGCGCTTTCCATCCGCGCGCCTGCGCCAACTGCATCACCTCCTCTGAATCAGTGGCGATGATCACGTCCCGCAACAGCGGGGACTGCTTCGCCGCCTCATATACGCGCGTGATCATCTGCTGTCCGGCGATCTCGCGAAGTATTTTGCGCGGCAGCCGCGTGGAAGCCAGCCGCGCAGGAATAATGGCGATAGCGGAAAATGAGGTCGGCATGATGAAAGATGCCTAGCGCTTCCTCATCTGCTGCAGCTTCTGCGATTTCTCCTCAACGCTCTTTACCAGTTTGCCCTTCATCTCTTTCAGCTTGCCGGCCACAGTGGCATTGCTGAGCCCGATAATCTGCGCGGCCAGAATTCCGGCGTTCGTTGCGCCGGGCTTGCCAATCGCCGTCGTCGCAACGGGAATACCGGCAGGCATCTGCACAATCGCTAAGAGCGAGTCCAAGCCATTCAACGGCGTGGAAGGAATGGGCACGCCGATCACCGGCAAAGTTGTCTCGGCAGCAATCACGCCCGCCAAATGCGCCGCGCCACCCGCCCCGGCGATGATGACCTTGACGCCTCGGCCTGCGGCATTGCGCGCGTATTCTGAAGTACGCGCCGGCGACCGATGCGCCGAGGTTACGTCGATCTCATAAGCAATGCCAAAGTCATCCAGCGCTTTGGCGGCTTCATTCATGATTTCCAGGTCGGAATCCGACCCCATTACAATCGATACAAGAGGGCTCTCTGTCATAAGAATTATTTTCCCTGTGAGTTTATTTCGGCGCTTTCAATGCTCGCGCGCCGATATCTTTTCGGTAATACATTTCTTCAAAGCTGATCAGCCGCACGGCTTCATACGCATGCGAAATAGCATCTTCCAACTTCGGCTCCCGCGCTGTCACGCCCAACACGCGTCCACCGCTGGTATAGAAAACGCCATCGCGCTTACTGGTACCGGCGTGGAAGACCTTTACATTGCTTAGGCTGCCCGCGCGGTCCAGGCCTGAAATCTGTTTGCCCGTCATAAAGCTTCCCGGATAGCCGCCGGAAGCAACCACCACGCAGCAGGAAGCGTCGCTTGACCATTTGAACTCTCCGGGGCTTACGCGGCCTTCCACTGCGGATTCAATCGCATCCAGCAGATCGCTATCCAGCCGCATCAGCACGGCCTGCGTTTCAGGATCGCCAAAGCGGCAGTTGAACTCCAGCACCATGGGCCCGCGCGCGGTCATCATAAGACCGCAATACAAAATCCCGCGATACTCCGCTCCTTCTGACTTCATCCCTTCGATCACCGGCCGCGCTATGTGATTCAGCAGCCACTCGGTCATGCCTTCATCAAGCAGAGTAGCAGTCGAGTAAGCTCCCATGCCCCCGGTGTTGGCCCCTTTATCGCCATCGCCAATGCGTTTGTGGTCCTGAGCGGGCACCAGCGCAGCCATGCGCTCGCCATCGCTCAGCACCAGAAAGGAAACTTCCTCGCCTTCCAGAAATTCTTCCAGCACCACATTGGCCACCGGAGTCCCCAGCAGCTTGCCATTGAACATTGAAATGCCTGCGTTGGCGGCTTCTTCTT
Source organism: Candidatus Angelobacter sp. (assembly GCA_036515395.1). Taxonomy (GTDB): domain Bacteria; phylum Acidobacteriota; class Terriglobia; order Terriglobales; family Acidobacteriaceae; genus Angelobacter. The sequence goes on along the minus strand of DATBVH010000689.1, from coordinate 8,302 downwards.
TGGTGGCCGCAATTACCACGCCCTTGCCTGCCGCCAGACCATCGGCCTTGACGACGACCGGCGTGGAAAAAAGTCCCAGCGATTTGCGCAAATCTTCTTCTGATGTGCAGACCGCGAAGTGTGCCGTGGGGACCTGATGCCGCTGCATGAATTCCTTGGCGAAGCTCTTACTCGTCTCCAACTGTGCGGCCCGTTGTGTAGGACCAAAAATTCTCAAGCCGCGCCGTGTGAATTCATCTACCACGCCGATCGACAAGGAAATTTCCGGGCCTACGACGGTCAAGTCCGGCTGTATCTGGTGCGCCACGGAAAGCAGGCTGGCCAGGCTCTTGGGATCGCCGGGCATGCATGTGGCTTCTTCACAAATGCCGCCATTCCCGGGCAGGCAATACACCTGCGAGACGCGCGGCGACTGGCGCAGCTTCCATACCAGCGCGTGTTCTCTGCCTCCGCCGCCAATCACCAGAACTTTCATAGATTAAGTTTTACCAGAATTTTGAAAAAGCAGACCAGTGAGGATATAGCATTTGGCCCAGATTCGTCAGCACAGGGGACGAATAATCGAGGCATAATCTAGACTTACAGCCATGGCCGAAACTACCTGCCCCGACTGCGCGATCGAAATGGACCAGATTGAGAAGACTACCTTCACTGGCCGCGACATGCGCGAATATCAGTGTCCCAAATGCGGCCGCAAGCAGATTATCGATTGCGGCAAAGCGCTGTGGCAAATTCTCTCGGAGGCGAATGAAGAATCAGGCAAAGACTGATTTGCTGCTCTGCCTTGATTCGCGCTCTTTCGCGTTGATTTGCGGCTAACCCTGATCTCGGGTCCATTAACGCTAATCTGCGGCCGAGCTCTTTCCTTTGCTCGCCAGCAGTTGCCGCAAGACATATTGCAGAATGCCGCCGTGCTCGTAGTAGAGAATTTCCTGCGGCGTGTCAATGCGGACCAGCGCGCTGAACTCACTTACGGTTCCATCCGCGCAGGTGGCCTTCACCTGAACCTGTTTTCCGTTGGCGAACTTGCTGGCCAGCAAGGCAGGCAATCCCACAATCTCGTAAATCTCATCGCCTTGTAGTCCCAGGGATTCTGCATTTTCTTCTGCAAGGAATTGCAGCGGCAGAATGCCCATACCAACTAAATTCGACCTATGTATGCGCTCATAGCTTTCTGCAATCACTGCCCGGATACCCAGCAGCAGCGGGCCTTTGGCCGCCCAGTCGCGTGAAGAGCCCGACCCATATTCTTTGCCTGCAAGCACGATGGTCGGCACGCCATCAGCGATGTACTTTACTGAGGCGTCAAAGATCGACATGATCTCACCGCTGGGAAAATGCTTAGTGATGCCGCCTTCAGAACCCGGCGCCAATTGGTTGCGCAGGCGGACATTGGCAAATGTGCCCCGCACCATTACTTCATGGTTGCCCCGGCGCGAGCCGTAGGAGTTGAAATCGCTGGGCGGTACCCCATGTTCCTGCAGGTATTTTCCTGCGGGGCTGTTAGCTTTGATCGAGCCCGCAGGCGAGATGTGATCGGTCGTCACGCTATTGCCCAGCTTCGCCAGCACGCGCGCGCCTTTAATTTCTTTCACTGTCGCCGGCCGCGCCGGCATATCGTCAAAATACGGAGCGCGTTTGATGTAAGTGGAATCGTTGTCCCAGAGGTAAGTTTCGCCTTCAGGAACCAACAGGCGTTTCCATTCCTGATCGCCCTCAAAAATTGTCTGGTAATTCGTGCTGAACATGCCGGAATTGATGGAATGGCTCACGGCATCCTGAACTTCCTTTTGCGTAGGCCAGATATCGCGCAGATAAACCGGATTGCCTCCAGTGCCGACCCCAATAGGATCGTTAGTGAGGTCGAGATCAATACGTCCGGCCAGCGCGTACGCCACCACGAGCGGTGGTGACATCAGATAATTTGCACGGACTTCAGAATTAATGCGCCCTTCAAAGTTGCGGTTGCCGGAAAGCACAGAGACGGCGACCAACTGTTTTTCTGTGATGGCATAAGAAACGTCCTGCGGCAGTGGACCGGAATTTCCGATGCACGTGGTGCAGCCGTAACCCACAACGTGGAAGCCCAGCTTTTCCAGAAAAGGAATGAGCCCCGCGTTGCGGTAGTACTCAGTCACCACGCGCGAGCCCGGGGCCAGCGAAGTCTTTACCCAGGGTTTGCGCTTTAGTCCTTTTTCCACCGCTTTTTGGGCCAGCAGTCCGGCGGCCATCATTACTGAAGGATTCGACGTGTTGGTGCAACTTGTAATGGCAGCGATCACCACCGAACCATCGTGCAAATATTCAAAGACATTTTCGCCGATGTCTTTATGCGCCGAAGGAGCGTTGGGATCTTCCGCCACCGCTACGGGCGTTCCACCTTCTCCCTCAAACCTTTCCACCTGCTGCGGAGCCACTTTGCGCGCCGGTTGCGCGGGACGCGGCCCTATCAACGTGGGCAGCGCCGCTTCAAATGATTCTTTGGTTTTGGAAAGTAGAACGCGGTCCTGCGGACGCCTTGGCCCAGCAACGCTTGGCTCCACGGTGCTTAAGTCGAGTTCCACGACCTGCGAGTATTCAGCGTCTGGTGTTTGCGGAGTGTGGAATAGTCCCTGCTCTTTGCAATAGGCTTCTACCAGCGCAATATGGTCCGCGGGACGGCCAGTGGTGCGGAGATAACCCAGAGTGGTTTCATCCACTGGGAAGATGCCGCATGTGGCACCATATTCCGGCGCCATGTTGGCGATAGTAGCGCGATCAGCCAATGGCAAGGACGCGAGGCCAGGACCAAAGAATTCCACAAATTTTCCTACAACGCCGGTCTTGCGCAGCATTTCGGTCACGGTGAGCACCAGGTCGGTAGCGGTTGATCCTTCACGCAACTGGCCTTTCAGCTTGAATCCAACCACTTGCGGCAGCAACATGGAAACAGGCTGGCCCAGCATGGCTGCCTCGGCTTCAATGCCGCCAACGCCCCAGCCCAGCACGCCCAGCCCATTGATCATCGTGGTGTGCGAGTCTGTTCCCACCAGCGTGTCCGGATACGCCACGGTTACGCCGTCGCGTTTTTCAGAGAAGACCACGCGTGCCAGATATTCCAGGTTCACCTGATGGACAATTCCCATGTCCGGCGGCACCACTTTGAAATTCCTAAAGGCGGACTGTCCCCAGCGAAGAAAAGCATAGCGCTCTTTATTGCGCTCAAATTCCAGCTGCGCGTTCACGGCGAATGCGCCGATAGTGGCAAATTCGTCCACCTGCACCGAATGGTCAATTACAAGTTCCGCCGGTTGTAGCGGATTGATCAGCTTGGGATCGCCGCCCATTCTCTTCATGGCATCGCGCATGGCACCGAGATCGACGATAGCGGGAACGCCAGTAAAATCCTGCATGAGCACACGCGCCGGCGTGAATGCGATCTCTTTGTCGGGCACGGCCTGCGGCTTCCATCCGGCAAGAAAGCGGACGTCATCGGCGGTAACGCTGCGGCCATTTTCCGTGCGCAAGAGATTTTCCAAAAGGATTTTCAAGGAGAAGGGGAGACGCTGCGGGGCGCAATCATGCTTTTCCAGCGCGTCAAGGCGGTAGATTTCGTATTCCTGATTACCGGCGCGCAATTTTGAGCGGCTGCCGAAACTATTCATGAGTTCACCTTCTTATTGGATTCATTTGCACCGGCAAACGTTCCACAAACTGGGCGCGACCAGGCCTCCGCTAGAAATTGCCACCCACCATTCGGTAAATCAGCAGAAGATTCAGCCCAACAATAATTGCCGTCACCAGGTACGCCATGTAGTTTGTGCGCTGGCTATTTACCAGGTCAGACATCACGGCCTTGGAACGCGTGAGCAGGACCAGAGGTACCAGAGCAAATGGAATCGCGAAGCTAAGCACAACCTGTGATAGTAACAAAATTTTCAGGGCGTCGAGCCGCAGCGCGATTACAATGAGCGCCGGAATGATCGTCAAAAGGCGGCGCAGAAACACGCTGAACTTGATGTCCAAAAATCCTTCAATGATCACCTGGCCGGCCATCGTGCCAACTGTTGACGATGACAGTCCGGAAAACAGCAGCGCCAGCGCAAACGCCGTTCCTGAAACCGCGGGCAACAGGGGATGGAGTGTGAGATGGGCCTCGTCAAACGTGAAATCTACTCCCTTGTTGTAGAACACGGCAGCAGCCATCACAATCATGGCGGAGTTGATGAGCCACGCGCCGTTCATCGCGGCCAGCACATCCCACAACTCATAACGGAGGTGCCGCATAGTGAGCAGCCATTTCTCAGGATGGTCGCTCAGCGCGTCTTCTTTCACCCGGTGCTGCACCAGCGCCGAATGCAGATAAATCACGTGGGGCATCACTGTAGCCCCCAGCATGCTCACGGCGATATAGATGCTTTCTGAATTGATCTTTGGCACCAGGATCCCGTGAGCCACCGCGCCCCAATCGGGATGTACCAGGAACAATTCAAACGCATAGCATGCAGCAATGGCGAAGACGAAAACCATGATCAGCTGTTCCAGCCGCCGGAAGCCGTAGAGCTCCACCGCGAGCATCAGAAAGACCACCACGGCGGTGAGCAGCGCGGCGGGGAAAAGCGGGATGTGAAGCAGCAGGTAAAAGCCCAGTGCCGCGCCCAGAAATTCTGCGAGGTCAGTGGCCAGAGCGGCCAATTCCGCGGCTACCCACAATCCAAAATTGATCTTCGGCGAAAAATGTGCCCGGCAGTTTTGCGGCAGCGTTTTCCCGGTGGCAATGCCCAGCTTGGCGGAAAGATACTGGATCAGGATGGCCATGGCGTTCGACCACAGCAGCACCCACAGCAGCGTGTAGCCGAAACGAGCTCCGCCTTCAAAATTGCTGGCGAAATTTCCCGGATCGATGTATGCGACGCTGGCCACAAACGCCGGGCCAAAGTAGCGCCACATCTCACCGCGCTTGAGCGTGGGAAGCAGCTTGAACCGAAATTTTTGGGCTGTCTCCGGACCTGCGGACGACGACATAAAGAGCACTCCAGTATAAGGGATGAGCTCTCAACTGACCGCCTGCCGTGAGACTTTAGCTCGCGAATGACTCAATGTCGCAAGCGTATAAACGTTACAAATGCCACATTGCAAATAAGCGTGAAAGCAGCCGCTATGATGAGGCCTTTGGCCGCTCTGGATTTTCCTCTTCGCTGCAGCAGTCGCCAGATAGGGACAACGTAGCCGATCTGTACTACGCCAATGGCAGCGACCAACACGTAATAGGCAGGAAGCATGCGAATGTCCGCGACCAGCAGGAGCCGGCCCACGCCGAGCTGCGCAATGTTGAGCAGCCAGCAGATCGCCATTCCGGCCAGGATGCTTCCGCGACCTTGATCCATGAATGCAAGTTTATCCAAACAGAAAAAAGCCCGCCTTCGCGGCGGGCTCAAATTTTCGCTCACTTGTTGAAAGCAAGCGACGCTTTACTGCGTCAACTCCTGAGTCAGCAAAGCGCCGCCCATCGCGGGCAGCACCATGGTTTCCTTGACCGGCTTATGGGAATCGCGCGCCACCCACAGTGTTTCCTTGTCAGCGCCGCCATCAGACGAACTGATCTCGACTTTATAGGCGTCGAAGGTACCCGCAGGCACGGTCACTTTTTCCACGCCCGTAACCTTCAACTGCATCAGCTTTACGGTCTGCTTTTGCACGTCAAAGTTGCGATACGTCGTGGTATAGCCTTCAGCCAGCGGCAGGCAGGAAATAGACTGCTTGGCTCCGGCGGAGTTCGCGAACAGCGGCCCGCCAAGATCGACTGAAACAGGCTTATCCTGTCCGCCCATGTTCACGTTGCCGGCAGCCTTGTTACCGGCAAAATTCAGGTCCATGGATGCCTGGCCGCCTTTCAATGTGAGGCTGCGGTTAATCAACGTTCCTTTTTCCAGCGTGGAAGTTGTGGTTACGTCGCCGTTTGGCGTGGTCATCACGTCCGTTGCGGTCCAGGCGCCGCCTGCTTCCGCGACGGTGGTTGAGATGCTAAGCGGGATCTGCTGACCGGCAACTTCGATCATGGCTTTGTACTTGTACGCACCAGGCTGCAGGTCGGTAGCCGGCTTGGGAGAAGTGACAGTGCCCGCATCCACTTTTTTAGCAAGCACCACGGTCTTGGGATCGACCGTGATTTCCTGCAGGCGCGCCACAACTTCGGGACTCCCGCCGTCCTGCGCTCGTCCACCCAGGTATTTGGCCAGAAACTTTTCGGAGGCCATGATGCTGGCCATATTATTGACTGGCCGGGCAAAGCCATGACCTTCGTCCGGAATCAAGAGGTATTCAACCGGAAAGCCGCGGTCGCGCAGCGCGATTACGATCTGTTCTGATTCAGCATGATTCACCCTTGGATCGTTCGCTCCCTGCGCGATCAGCAGCGGAGTCTTAATCTTGCCGGCGGAAGTAAGAGGAGAACGCTCCACCAGCAGCGCTTTGCCTTCCGCCGTATTGGGATCGCCCATGCGGAGGTAAAACATCTTCCGGATCGGCTCCCAATAGGGCGGAATGGAATCGAGCAACGTGATCAGGTTGGACGGCCCAAACAGATCGACCGCCGCGGCATAAACGTCCGGCGTGAAAGCGACGCCTGCCAGCGTGGCGTAACCGCCATACGATCCACCAAAGATTCCAACGCGTTTAGCATCGGCAATGCCTTCCGCCACTAGGTACTTCGCGCCCCAGGTGACGTCATCCTGCATTTTTTTGCCCCACTCTTTGTTGCCGGCATCAATGAATTTCTTGCCATATCCCGCTGAACCACGGAAGTTCATACTCAAGACCGCATAACCGCGATTGGCAAAGAACTGTGCATATGGGTTGTAGCCCCAGACGTCACGCCCCCACGGGCCGCCATGAGGAAAGATGATGGTGGGCAGGTTCTTGCCGGGAATTCCCTTGGGCAATGTCAGATAAGCCGGAATTTCGAGCCCGTCTAACGACTTGTAGTGGACCACTTTCATCTCCGCCAGCGCTTCGCGCGGAAGCTTTTCCCGGACTCTGTACTGCAATGCGAGTTTATGGGTCTTGCGGTTGAAGAGGTAGGTCTCGCCCGGCTCGGTATCGCTGTTCACGCCTACTACCCAGAGCTGTTCGTCTTTGGTCCATGAAGCGCGGCCCACTTCTTTGCCGGGAAACTTTGCCCGCAGCCATTGGAAACCGGCCTCAGTATCTTTGTCCTTGAAATAGCGGCGCAGCTTGTCGTCCTGATATTGGGTGAGGGCCAGCTCGTCGGTCGCCTCAGAGAAGATTGCTCCCGTGAAGTCCACCCTTTTGAGAGGATCGGATTCTACGATCTCCGTTTTCCCGGTTTCCGGATCAATTAGCGCCAGGGCGGTCAGATCCATCTCAGGACCTTTGTTGGTCGCTATGTAGGCGCGCTTGCCGTCTTTGTGAAAGCGAACGATGTTGCATTGCTCAAACACGTTGCAGGAATAAATCTTGGTGAACTTATCTGCGTCAACGCGGAGGATCTCCGTGTCGCCGTTTTCAGCGGAGCGTTCAGCCAGGCGAAGATTGCCTTGCAGGTCAAAGTCCCATCCGCTAATGCGCTCTGTGTTCTTGCGCATCAGCGTTTTCTCGCCAGTGGAAATCTTCAATTTGTAGAGGTCGTGCCAGGCTTTGTCGCGGTCGTTAAGGCCGATGTAGATGGTGTCCGGATCGTTCTTCGGGACGTCCACGATCTCTACCCTCGCGCCCTTGACTCCGGTCATATCACGGGACACTGGAGCTTCAGCGCCGGCAGCGGGCTTCGCCGCTGGATCAACGGCATAGACGTTGTAGTTTTCGTCGCCGGCATTGTCTTTTATATAAAGTATGGATTTGCTGTCACGGGTCCAAAAATAGGCTGCGATCGGCCGTTTCGTCTCCGTGGTGAGCAACCGGGCCGCGCTGAATGGCTCATCTACACCTTTGACGTAGACATTGCGCGTATCTTTCCAGGGCTTCAGGAACGCCAGATACTTTCCGTCGGGCGACAGCTGCGGTGCGGCAATCTCAGGATTACCGAAGATCAGTTCGCGGTCGATGATGGGCGGCAATCCGCTCGCGGCAGGAGCTTTTTGGGTTTTATCTTGTGCGGCATTTTGCGCACCCAAGGTGGCAACGAGCATCACAAGGCACAACAGGCTCTTGAACAACTTAGTCATGGCAGGAAAATCCTTTCTCTCAAAGAGAGCTTACGTCAGTCGGAAGTGGGTACAGGGAATTGTGAGCGCATAAAGCAATTGCTGTCCAGTAATAATGGGCCTAACTCTTACGATAAACACTGCTGGATCTCAATAATATT
>DATBVH010000688.1:0-9593 GCA_036515395.1 Candidatus Angelobacter sp. | reverse complement strand
CTTGCCACTGCGGACGATCTGCGCTTTGTTGCTTCATTGCTAGACGCCCATACTGGCCAGCCAAACTACTCCATTGATACGGTCCGGCGGCTGAAGAGCACACTCAAGAAGACTGACAAGCTGTATTTCCTTATCGGTATAGACGCATTCAAAGACATTGCCACCTGGCGGCAGCCGGAAGAGTTGCTGGCAGAAGTTGAGTTCATCGTCGTCAGCCGTCCCGGCTATTCGTTGGCCGATGTAGGCCACGCGCTGCCTGCATCTTTGCGTCCAACAGAATTGATGATGCGGGCAATGCGTCAGCAACGTGCTGAAGGAACCATTGCATTGATGGGCGCGACCATTCATTTGTTGGGTGAGGTTAAAGAAAAGGTTTCTTCCACCCAGATTCGCGCGGCTGCTGGCAAATCGGTAAAACATCTCAGCCGGTATGTGCCGCCACTGGTGGCTGAATACATCAAGAAAGAGAATCTTTATATAGGCGCGGTGAGCAGGGAAAGTATCAGCGCAAGCCAGGACAAAGTGCTATCTTTTCAAGAAGCCCGGCAGCACGGGCATACAAGCAGGAGCCATAAGAACGGATGAGTTTACAGACCAGGCAGCAGGTTGCACAGGCGGTCAAAGCCATTGAAGGCAAAAAGGGTGAGGACGTAGTCATCCTTGAAATGGACAAGAGCAGTGGAGCGTTTACAGACTATTTTGTCGTATGCTCCGGCACCAATCCGCGCCAGATACAGGCCATTGCTGACGACGTGCAAAAAAATCTGGCTGAAGCCGGCCAGCGGCCCAACAGCGTTGAAGGTTATACCCAGGCCGAATGGGTGCTGTTGGACTATGTAGACTTCGTCCTGCACATATTCTCTGAGCGCGCGCGCAAGTTTTACGATCTGGAACGACTCTGGAAGTCTGCACGAAAGCTTACGCCAGCCGACCTGGCGAAGAAGCCAGCGGCAAAGAAGCAGGTTGCGTCCGGCAAAGAGGCTGCCAAAAAGTCGCCGGCAAGAAAGAAAGCTGCCGCACCTCGTAAAGCCGCACAGGGTAAAACTCGTGCTCAAGGTTCAAAGACCAAGAAGAAGTCACGGAAATCGGCGTGAAACTCCAGATCGCCTGGATTGGCAAGACCAAAGAAGTGGCTATTCGCGCGCTGACTGACGAATATCTGAAGCGCATCTCACGCTACGTGGGCGCGGAATCGCATGAAATGAATAGCGAGCAGGCTCTGCTTGATCTGGCTGCTGATACCACGGGGCGCACGACGCCTGTCCTGATCCTGCTGGATGCGCGAGGCCGCCAGTTCACCTCAGAGGAGTTTGCCAACCTGCTGCGCGATCAGCAGGACCGTGGCACACAGAACCTGTTCTTTGCCGTTGGCCCAGCCGATGGATTTAGTGACAAAGCCCGGTGCGCTGCCGACCTGGTGCTCTCTTTTGGCAAAATGACGCTGGCGCATGAGCTGGCGCGGGTGGTTTTGCTGGAGCAAATCTACCGGGCATTTACAATCTTGAAAGGCCATCCGTACCATACCGGCCACTGATTTGCGGGACAAACGATTTGCGCGACAAACGATATGACCGACGTACACCAGGGTCTCATCATCGTAAACACCGGCCCCGGCAAGGGTAAAACCACCGCAGCCATGGGCACGGCTCTGCGCGCGGTCGGCAACGGCATGAAGGTGCTGATGCTGCAATTCCTGAAAGGCTCTTGGCATTACGGAGAGCTAGATGCCGTGAAAGCTTTCGGCGACAACTTTGTGATGAAGCAGATGGGCCGCGGCTTTGTGAAAGTCGGCGGCGCTGAAACCGATCCTGAAGATGTGCGCCTGGTGGAAGCCGCGTGGCAGGAAGCGCGGGAAGCGATCATGTCCGGCAAGTGGGACTTGGTGGTGCTGGACGAGATTAATTACGCCATTACCTATGGCATGCTCGATCCGGCTAAGGTGGCGGAGACTCTAAAGCAGAAACCTCCTCAGGTACACGTAATCTTGACGGGAAGGAACGCGCATCCGACAATCATTGAGTTGGCTGATACCGTAACCGAAATGAAGCAGGTAAAGCACGCCTATGAAAAAGGCGTGATGGCACAACGCGGCATTGAATACTAAGGGACGAAAGGTGAGCAATCTTGGCGTGGTTTAAGCGCGAATCCAGTGAAATCCAGGCGACCGACGAGAAGCGCGTTCGCACAGAAGGCCTGTGGGTCAAGTGCGAAGGTTGCCGGCAGATCATCTGGAAAAAAGAGCTGGAAGATAACCTGAACGTCTGCACCAAGTGCGATTATCACTTCCGCATCGACTCGGCGCAACGGCTCATGCTGCTCCTGGATGAAGACAGCATTGAGATTCAGGATGAAAACCTTGAATCTACCGATCCGCTCAATTTTACCGATACTCGTCCCTACAAAGCGCGGTTGGAAAAAAGCAAATCGGCCACACGCTTGAAAGATGCCATCAGAAATGCCACCGGCACAATGAATGGACGTCCTGTGATTGTAAGCTCAATGGAATATTCCTTTATCGGCGGCAGCATGGGCGCCGTTGTGGGCGAAGCTATTACGCGGGCGATTGAGCGCGCATGCAAACAGCGCAAGCCAATCATCGTGGTTTCCGCTTCCGGCGGTGCGCGCATGATGGAAGGCGTGGTCAGCCTGATGCAGATGGCAAAAATTTCTGCTGCGCTGGCACGGCTGGATACAGCCCGTGTACCTTACATCTCCGTGCTCACTGATCCCACGACCGGCGGCGTAACCGCTTCTTACGCCATGCTGGGCGATCTCAATATCGCGGAGCCCGGCGCGCTGATCGGTTTTGCCGGACCGCGCGTGATTGAGCAGACCATCCGGCAGAAACTGCCTGAAGGTTTTCAGACCAGCGAGTTTCTGTTGCAACATGGAATGCTGGACGCGGTTGTTCATCGCAAGGACATGAAGTCATACATTGCACGCGCTCTAGATTTCATGGCTCCAAAGGCAGCCTGAGCTGTGCAAGCTACTTACGAATGTGCCGTAAACAATCTGCTGGCCTTGGGCCATGAGCTGGCGTCCAACCGCAAGTTTGATCTGGCGCACATGCGGCGACTCGCTGAGGCGCTGGGCAATCCGCAACGCAAGCTGCAAAGCGTCTTGATTGCCGGCACCAATGGCAAGGGATCTACCGCTGCGACGCTGGCCAGCATCCTGCAAACCGCCGGTTATCGCACCGGTCTTTACACCTCGCCCCACCTGCTGCGCGTGAACGAGCGCATTCAAATAAACCAGGAGCCAATCAGCGATGCTGAGTTTGCCGTGATCTATGATCGCGTTGAGGGCTGTGCTCATGAACTGGTCGAGCGCGGTGAGCTGCCGTGGCATCCTAGCTTTTTTGAAATGCTGACGGCCATGGCATTTGAATACTTTGCCAGCGCCGGAATCAAACTTGCTGTGCTGGAAGTGGGCCTCGGCGGTCGGCTGGATGCCACCAACATTGTTGATCCTATGATCTCCGTGATTACCGATATTGACTTTGATCATCAGAATTTTCTTGGCAATACCTTGCCGGAAATCGCACGTGAAAAAGCCGGCATCCTGCGGCCTAAAGGGACCGTTGTGCTCCTGCCGCAACATCCAATCGTGAATGAGACACTGGGCAAGGAGATTATGGATCGTGACGCCCGCGCTGTGAGCGCCGTCAAGCACATGCCTGCAATGACTCCGGTTGCAGATGACGGAACGGACCATGCTGCGGTTGGCAACAATCAATTCACCCTCGCAGTGATGGGCCAAGAGATCAAAGTCGATTTTCCGCTTCCCGGCCGGCATCAGCTGCGCAATTTGGCTTTAGCGATTACCACGGCAGAAGAACTCAACAAGTTTGGTTTTCACATTTCGGCAGAAGACATTGAGCAGGGCATTCGCTCAACTAGTTGGCCTGCCAGATTTCAGGTGATTCCGGCGGCAGATGGCTTCCCTGAAGTTGTACTCGACGTGGCGCACAATCCCGCCGGCGCGTGGGCGCTACGCTCGGCACTCTCTACTTTTTATGAGGACCGACCGCTGACGTTTGTTTTCGGCGCAATGCGAGATAAAGCCATCAGCGAAATCGCGGATATTATTTTCCCCCTCGCTGATCGTGTGATCGCCACGCACGCAGAAAATCCACGTGCAGCTTCTCCGCAGCAAATTGCTGAGCTGGGTGCGCACGCGCAAACCGAGATCCTGCAGGCCACCACTGTGCAGGAAGCCCTGGAGCGGGCCTGCGCTCTGGCCGGGCCAAAGGGCGTAATTGTTATCACCGGCTCCATTTACATTGTGGGTGAAGCGCTGGGCATTCTTGCCCGCAAACCAGTTCGGCAGGGTGCCTGATCCGTGCCAGAAACCACGCAAGCAGAGGTCAAGCCGCCGGAGGTAACCGGGGGCATACGCCACCTCGGCTCTCGCTTGCGTTCTTATTTTGTGTGGACGCCGCTCGTCTGGTTTTACACAGCAATCCTGGGCTGCGTTTCTCTCGTTGTCTCGTTCTTTGATCCCACCGGAGAACGCCAGCAAAATATCGCGCGGCTGTGGTCTCGCATGATTCTTTGGACCGTTGGCGCAAAGGTGCAAGTAGAAGGCTTGGACAAGATCGATATATCAAAGCCGCAGGTGTATGTCGTCAATCACCTTTCGGCGTTCGATATTCCAGTGCTGTATTCCTATTTGCCATTTCAGTTCAGGATCCTTGCCAAGAAAGAGCTATTCCGTTACCCATTTATGGGGTGGCACCTGCGCCGTTCCGGGCAGATTCCGGTTGTGCTGGAAAATCCCAAGGCTTCGGTGCGCAGCTTGAATCTGGCAGTGGCGGCAATCCGCAAAGGGAATTCGCTGGTCATTTTTCCTGAAGGCGGTCGCTCGCCCAATGGCCAGCTGCAATCTTTTATGGGCGGCGCATTTTATGCGGCGGTGAAAGCTCAGGTGGATGTGGTTCCCATTGTCCTGATCGGCACTTATGAAATGCTCAAGATGAATTCGTATCACATCAAGCCCGGCCCGGTTCACATGGTAGTTGGTTCGCCGATCTCAACTGTGGGCATGTCAACGCGCGATATCGCGAAAATAACCGAGCGGGTGCGGGTGGTTATCGGCGATCTTTATTATTCGCGCTGTTTGGTTCCTGATTTGCGTGGAGAGCAACCAGCGTCGAACGAACCTATAAAGTTATAGTGGGATGCAGCGGCGATTAAGGATAGAAATTGTGTCAGATTCATCAAAAAATAACGGGATAGTGGAAGGGAAACCAAGGGTTGCTATCCCCGAACCCTGCTCGTACGACCCTGAGTATAGCGGTCGCGCCTTGCCACCTTACCTGCATGCAATAGAAGCCGCTGGCGGCGAACCGGTATTGGTCCCGTTACAAAGTTCGCCAGAAGAAATTGCGCGACTCATCACCTCATGCGCCGCAATCCTTTTGCCCGGAAGCAAGGCAGATATCGATCCACAAAAGTTCAATGCTGCGGCGCACCCCAAGACCGCTCCTGCCGACCACTTGCGCGATGCTGCGGACGAACTGCTGCTGCAAGATGCCTATAATTTGCGCAAGCCGGTCTTTGGTATTTGTTACGGCCTGCAATCGCTCAACGTCTGGCGGACGGGTTCGCTGGTGCAGCACATTGAATCAAAGGTGAACCACAGCGGAGCCAAGGTAGAATTCGCCCACAAGGTCGTGGTTGCCGAGAATTCGCTGTTGGCAAAAGAAACTCTCAACGGAAAAGATTCCACACAAGTGCCGGTTAATTCCAGCCATCATCAGTCGGCCGAAATTGTAGGCGATGGTCTGCGCGCCGTGGCGTACTGCGCAGAAGATGGCGTGATTGAAGCAATTGAAGGGACGTCTCCTGAGCATTACGTGCTGGCAGTGCAATGGCATCCTGAGAGAACGTTTGGGATGGATCAGTTCTCTAGCAATCTGTTTCGGGCATTCATTGATTCGGCGCGCGCTTGGAATCGACGCAATCCATAGCGGGCGCTGACCCTTGACCTTGCGCCAAAGGCGTATTGTTCCGTATCGTACTTGCCATGTCCGGAAAAGGAATTGTGCTGTCGCTGGAGGGCCGCGTTGCCGTGGTTACAGGAGGCTCGCGCGGGATCGGCGCGGCAATTGTAAGAATGTTTGCGCAGGCCGGAGCGCGCGTTGTCTTCAATTATCAAAAAGCAGGCAAGGAAGCCGACGACCTTTGCTGGGAGTGCGGCGGCGCAAAGCAATGCGTTGCGGTCCAGGCTGATCTCTCTTCAGCAGAAGCAGCAAAACCATTGATCGACGGAGCGGTCCAGCATTTCGGCAAAGTAGATATCATCGTTGGAAATCACGGTGTTTGGCCGCCGCAGGACGCTCCCATTGACCAAATGTCTGATGAGCAATGGCGCTCCACTCTGGCCATTAATGTCGATAGTCTTTTTGGTTTGGTGAAACATGGCGTGGCGCAGATGAAAAAGCAGCGCTCCGGCGGGCATATTGTGTTGATCAGTTCCACGGCGGGGCAACGCGGAGAGGCGTTCCACTGTGACTATGCGGCCAGCAAAGGGGCGATCATCAGCATGGTAAAAGGGCTTTCCACGGAACTGGCGCGCGACGGCATCTACGTAAATTGCGTCGCTCCGGGCTGGGTGGAAACGGATATGGCTGCGCCGGCGCTGCATGACGCAACGATCAGCAAGCGCGTTTACGCTGCCATTCCGCTGGGTCGCGCCGGCAAGCCGGAAGAGATTGCCGCCTCAGTCCTGTTTCTGTGTACATCGCACGCCGGCTTCATTACCGGTGAAATTCTCAATGTCAACGGCGGCGCGGTGCTGGTAGGATGAGGGCAAAAGCAGCAGCTCAGGTTATTTCTGCATCTAAGAAAGCATTGATCCCCATGAGAATTGTTGCTCTTATATGCCTGTGCGTGGCCAGCCTGTACGGCCAGCAAGGCTCTTCCACCAAGCCCGCAGAACCCCAAACCAACCAGCAGAAGGCCAGAGCCCTGGTTGACCAGATGATCCAGGCGCTAGGCGGCCAGGCATATCTAACGGTGCAGGATTATTACGCTGAAGGCCGGTCCGGCAGTTTTCACAATGAATCGCTTCAGGGTAGCAGCTTGTTTTACCGTTTCTGGAAATGGCCGGACAAAGATCGCATTGAGCTTACAAAGCAACGCGACATCGTGCAGCTTTATGTAGGCGACCAGGCATATGAAATCACCTATCGCGGTATTCGTCCCCTGGACATACACAAGGAAGAAAGAGTAGGTCAGGCAATTGTCCGTCGTTACTACTCTCTTGAGAATGTCCTGCGCATATGGATGAAAGAGCCGGGAATCCTGCTGCTGGATGAAGGCCCGAGCGTCTCTGAGGGACACATGGCGGAAAAGCTCACGATCATCAATTCCAAAAATGAATCGGTAACGATTCTTGTGGATCCCTCAACCCATTTGCCGCTGGAAAAGCGCTTTTCTACCCGCGATCCCCGCTATCGCGAGCGCGACGAAGAAGTATTGATTTACGGTGACTGGAAAGTAATCCAGGGAATCAACACGCCGCGGATGACGGTGATCAAGCGGAATGGCGAAACCGTTTCACAGCAAATTATCCTGAATATCACCTACAACATCCATCCTGCCGATTCACTGTTTGACCCATCCGTGGCCAAGATCAATCCAGTAAAAGAGAAGTAGTTCCGTTCGGGACACGATACTGTGGCATAAAAACAACACTGCTCCTTATCTCTCCCGGTGTAATCTGTTTCTTTGAAATAACTTGCCATTTGAACAGACAGTTCGGTCTCCAGTAGAATGCAAGGGCATAGGGCTCCATAGCGGGGCTGATGTGAACCTCCGGATACTCCCTGCGGCTGCCGGAACCGGTATTGTTTTCCGCCGCAGCGATCTTGACGGCTTTGAGATTGAAGCGATTGGCCGCAATGTGGCCCGGGTCAGCTACGCCACAAGCCTGCAAAAAAAGGGTGTCCTCATCTCTACTACGGAGCACCTGCTCTCAGCCTTTATTGGGATTGGCCTGGATAATGCGGTCGTGGAACTGGATAACCTTGAGCTTCCCATTCTGGATGGCAGCGCAAAACCATTTGTCGATATGGTCCTGCAGGCGGGGCTAAGACAGCAGAGAAAAAAACGCACGTATCTCCGCATCAAGCGTGAGATAGAAGTTCGGGACGGCAATAAATTTATTGGCGCTTATCCCGCATCCGGTTATGCCGTGGCGTACAAAATTAATTTTGCTCCGCCCATTGGTGCGCAGGCTTTTGAAATTGATCTTTCACAGGACCTCTATCGCAAAGAGCTGGCTGCAGCCCGCACATTTGGCTTTCTTAGTGAAGAGCAGGCCATGAAGAACATGGGCCTGATCCGCGGCGCATCAGAAGCCAACGTAATTGTTTTGACAGCGACTGGCGTCAAGAATGGTCCGCTGCGTTATGAAGATGAATTTGTGCGCCACAAAGTGCTCGATTTAATTGGCGATCTGGCCTTGCTGGGAAAGCAGATTATCGGCCGCATTGTGGCTGATCGCGCTGGCCATGCCATGCATACCGCGCTGGTTTCACGGCTATTAAAAGATCGATCTTTGTGGGAAGAAACAACCGAAGTGAGTCAACCTGACGACTCTATTGAAAGCGCCGCTGTGACGGCGCAAACCTCGCGCCAAATCTAAAAACCTAAACTCCTAAACTGTAGTCGCGTTAATAAACATTGCGCCGCCACCCAGCGTCAGCGCCCGCTTCTCAAGCCAGATATCCAGCTCTTTTTTCGCTTCGGCTGAAAGCACCTGAAAACGAATTCCTGCACGGCCTTCCGGTGTGGACCAGGCAACTTCGCCTTTGATGTCCAATGATCGCTTGGTTCCAGGCAATTGCAGCCGAATTCGAGCAGCGCCGCCTTCATCCAGCCGGCGTGAACACTCGATGGAAATGCCTCCCTGGCTGATATTGGTAATGTTCAAAGGAAGCTCCGCGCCCTGATCTACCAGGATTGCTCCCGTTGCCTTGACCAGATGCCGATGGTAGCGACGGCGCTCGCGCATGATCAATCCTTGCGCAGCACGGACGCTGCGGGTCGCGCGTTCCAGGGATATGGGCTTGTCCAGAACAAAGTTGGCGCCCATCTCAAATGCCTGCTGAATATTCGTTTTGCCGTTTACCACGGCGAATGCGATACAGCTCTTGTTGGACTTTCCCAGCCTCAGTTCCCGCAGGACCAGCGGGCCATGCGGCACGTCGTCACAGTCAACCAAAACGGAGTCATACTTGCGGCGAAGCAGAATGTGCCGGGCTTGGTCGGCGTTGTTGGAGAGATCCAGATCAATATTTGCCGCATCCAGGACTCGGCGTATCGTACGATGAACTTCAGGGTCATTGCTGAGGAGGAGCGCTTGTAGAGCCATACCCGCAAAGGGTATCTAAATCGTCATATTGCGGCCAAGTAACCAACGTAACGGGCCGGCGCTTTGCCCGGTGGCAATACTTTCGATCTTTCAATCTTGGGCTGCACTTTCCTATGAAAAAGCTGATTTACCTGTCATTAGGCTCGAATCTGGGGGACCGCGAAAAGCACCTTTGCGAAGCGATCTCACGCCTAGGTGAATTGGGCGTGATA
>DATBVH010000687.1:0-3079 GCA_036515395.1 Candidatus Angelobacter sp. | reverse complement strand
CGGTTGAGGTCGCGCAGGCGCTGGTTGCTGGAGACGAGGATATCCACCTCACCTTTTACCCGGGCCAGCGTTTGTGCGCGTCGGGCAAAGCGCTGAAGTTGTGCCGCGCTTACGCTGCGGATGGAAGCACCGGAGATAGGTGGATCGAAAATTACCATCGTCGGACCATTAACGCGAAAACCCCAAATTGAAAACCGTGTTCGTCAAAACAAAGCGGGAGGGCCATCACTGCCCTCCCGCCAATATTCTACTAAATCGCTATTGTTGCAGAGGGGGCTCGTTGGGCTCCTGCTCCGCCTGTACTTCGCGCGGCAGCTCCAGCGACATTTGCTGATTGCGCGACCGTTCGTCATAAGCGCGGACAATGCGCTGCACCAGATTATGGCGAACCACATCCTCCTCAGAGAAGAAGTTGAAGAAAATGCCGTCCACCGGCTTGAGCACGTCAATGGCCTCAAGCAGGCCGCTGCGGCGCGCGTTGGGCAGGTCAATCTGCGTAATGTCGCCGGTGACGACCATTTTTGAGTTGAAGCCCATGCGCGTGACAAACATCTTCATCTGTTCAGGGGTTGTGTTCTGGGCTTCATCCAGAATGATGAACGAATCATTGAGCGTGCGGCCACGCATAAAAGCAATGGGCGCGATCTCTATGACGTTCTTCTCCAGGAAGCGATCCACACGCTCCTGGTCCATAAGGTCATAAAGCGCGTCATACAGCGGACGCAAATACGGGTCGACTTTTTCCTGCAGCGTTCCCGGGAGAAATCCCAGACGCTCGCCTGCTTCCACTGCTGGACGCGCCAGAATAATCCTGCTCACGCGTTTCGCGTTCAGCGCCGATACCGCCATCGCCACAGCCAGGTACGTCTTGCCTGTTCCAGCCGGCCCGACGCCAAACACCATGTCATATTTTTCAATCGCGTCAATATAGCGACGCTGATTCATGCTCTTGGGCTGCACCTGCCGCTTGCCAAACGACCGCTGCTTGCCCGCCTCAGCCATACCGCGCAGCGTGGCGGTCGAGTCGGCCACCACAACGCGCAGCATCGAGCTCAGATCGGCATCAGTAAATTCCTGACCTGTACTGCCCAGGTGATCAAAGTCGGTAAAGATCTGCTCAGCGCGGGCCACGTCCCGGGCAGCGCCTTCCAATTGGACGGAATCGGATTTCAGGTCAATATTTACGTTCAGGCCGCTCTCCATCACCTGGAGATTTTCATCGCGGATACCAAACAGCTTTTGGATATTGGGGACGATTTCTATATTTTTCTTCATTCAGTTTTTTGGGGTTACCCTCTCATGGCGCAGTAATCGCCAGACTCCGTGCCGCTTGCGCACAGAGAACATAAGATTGCTTTGTGCATGGAAATGCAGGATTGTTGGCCCACCGGAACACGGAGGTAATACCATTGGCCTGAGAGTACCGCCGTTATTTGCCCAAGTCAACAAAGTTTCTGCGGGTTTAATCCCGCTTTAACATTAGATGCGCGGCAGGGGCTTTCGGCAGCAGAATTAAGGATGAGCGGCCCTCTCTCTCACTCGCCGATCAGTTAAAAAGCCCAAGGCGAAAAAGTCTGACGTCCTGCCATCCCGCCAGTGGCCGATGATGAGAACTATGGCTGGGCACCAACTTTGAACCCGTCAAGACCATGAAACTTTCCGACCTTAAACAGTTTGTTGATAAGACCGTAACCCTTCGAATGGTTGATGGTGAAGTTGCCAAAGTCTTCGTCTGCTTTGCCGACGAGGAATATGACGACATAATCGTCAATGTTCTGGAATCCACGCGTTCTCAACCTTATGATCCTGCATGTGCCTACACTATTGCCGCTGCGGATATCGTTTCCGCCCAGCATTCAACCTGATGCCACTGACTGATTTCCTTCTGATCTGCGCCTGTCTGCGCAAATCTGCGGCTGGGTCTTCCCCGCTCCCGCCATTGACCCAGGCCCTTAAACCCAAGTAAAATAGCATCTTCGGCTTGACCCTCCGAAAAACTCTTTATTTGATAGGAACCATACAGTCACAATGGCAAATCATTTTTCTGCGCTGAAGCGCGCGCGCCAAACCACCAAACGCACCCAGGACAACCGCGCCAACACTTCCCGCCTGCGCACCGCGCTGCGCAAGCTGCGTGAGACGCTGGCCACCGGCGACTCCAAGGCCGCCAATGAAGCCTTCAGCACCACCGTTTCCATGATCGATAAAGCCGTGAAAAAGGGCGTCATCCACAAGAACACCGGCTCGCGGTATAAATCCCGCCTGAGCGCCCGCGTGGCCGCAGTGAAAAAATAGATCTCACCAGGATTTTACGAAGGCTCGCCGCATTGGCGGGCTTTTTGTTTTCTAACTCCGTGGCTTGGATTGGGCACGCAGAACAACGCGCCGAAGCAGTTCAGGCGCCTTGAGTCGCCGGCAGGTTTCCTCAAAGTCCGGTCGTGGGCCTTTCCATAAAAGGTCCTCGACCAACTCAAATACCGGCGCATCGAGCCGCAGCGTTGCCAGTGTGCGGAAGAGCAACGCATCATCCCACGCGCTGAACAAAGATTCGGATAAAGCGCGAGCCCTCTTGATCGACGGATGCCAAGCGTGCCAGTCTGTGGGAATGTCTTCAAGATGCGGGTATTGGGATAAGACGAGAGTCGCGGCCTTCAGACCCCATCCTGCCACGCCGGGGTAGCCGTCAGCGCTGTCACCGACAACGGCAAGATAGTCGGGAATCGACTGCGGCCTGACGCCGAATTTTTCTATCACGCCAGCTTCATCACGCAGGATGTCGCGCCGGCGGTCGAGTTGGACGACTCTGTTCCCGGCGACACACTGGCTGAGGTCTTTGTCCGGAGTGCAGATCAAGACTTGCCCCACTCGTTCATCATTCGCTGCTTTGACAGCGGCTGAGGCAAGCGCGTCATCAGCTTCAAAGTAAACTTCCGGCCATACCTTCACTCCCATCGATTCGAGCGCTTCTTCCAGGATAGGAAACTGCGAGAGCAACTCCGCGGGCACGCCTTCACTGGTTTTGTAGCCGGGATAAAGATCATTGCGAAAAGACTCGACAACGTGGTCCGTGGCAACGCCA
>DATBVH010000686.1:0-4400 GCA_036515395.1 Candidatus Angelobacter sp. | reverse complement strand
TCCCGGCGAAACGCCATCGCCCGTTGCGCGGCATGCGCGTAGCAGATTTGCGAGCCCTTCTCCGCCGGGGCCTTGCACTGCTCGCCATTGCGCCGAAACAACTGGCACCGCCGGTAATAGCTGTACCGCGCCTCCGGAGATTTCTGTCGGTCTTGTTTCAGTATGTGTTGGGCTTCCATCATCACGTTTTCCAATTTCGGCGATTACAAATTATGGCAATTTTGGCAATCCCCTACCCTACCCCCCATGGCCTCGACTATGATTCCAAAAGACTTATTGCATTCAACCCCGGAAATTACGCTTCAAACTGGGGTCGAATTACGTCAAACCGGCCTCAAATCACGTCAAATCTGATGCTTTTTACGCTTTGACCGCCCAGTTCGTCGGCTCTTGATTTTGGGTTTTCCTAGTAGCCAGAAGCTAACAGCTAGACGCTGCTTTACTCTACCTTTTATTCGCCTCAAGGTCAATCGCGGAAAAGATAATGCACCCATGAAAACTCGTGTGGCACAGCCGCCCTTCGGCTGTGACTGTGGTAGATCGAACTCCTCACGTTCAGAGTACAATCCAGAGATAGTCATGAGCACGGTATATGTATTCGGTGCCGGGGCATCGATTCACGCTGGATATCCTCTGGCAGCAAAGATGGGCGGAGACCTGCTCGAATTCATGAAAGGTTATCCGCATGAATGGTTTCAGGCGTCAGCCCAAACATTGGTGGAAAACTTCGGAAAATCACCAAACATCGAAGACCTGATTTCGGATGTTGAGACCAAAATTGATGCTCTTGAAAATGCGGAGTCTTATGAGGACAGACTCTTGCGATCGAATTTGACTTACGCCCGTTCACATATAGCACACACATTGCGGGCCTGGTTTCTTACTCTTCACAACAGCCCGGCTCATCTTTACGCAGCATTCGCGAACAGGATCGTAACGCCCGGAGACACGGTCGTCTCATTCAACTATGACGATTCACTTGACCGAGAATTGAAACGTGCGGGTAAATGGGACCTCTCACATGGTTATGGATTTCCTCTTGGCAACGCCAGTACAAAATCCGATGTGCTAATGCTCAAGCTCCACGGCAGCGTTAATTGGATTCCCTCCATCCTTAATGGGCTGGTGTCTGGCTTTTCGTATGTTTCATCAAATCAGTCATTGGGACAATATCCCACCATCGCCGAAACAGATGCAAAATATCTCGGATATTCAGAATTCTCCGGCAGAACGTTCAAAGGGGGTGGCGTAACTATGGAGAGTCTCATCCTGCCCGGACGCTGTAAGCGGTTTTTCGTTGAGACCTCTTTTGGAAGAGAGCTTGAGGAATTTTGGGACGCATTATGGTCTCAAGGGGCTCAGGCTTTGGAGAAAGCTGACAGGTTGGTTGTCTGCGGTTACAGTATGCCTATAGCCGATGTCCGCGCACGCAACCTGCTGCTCAGACAGACAAGAAAAGAAACTTCAGTTGCAGTCTTGTCCGGTGGGGATAGTAGGTGCATCGCTAACGATTTTCGCGATGCCGGATTCCAGAATGTTGGGGTTCTGAAACGTGGATATTTTGAAGATCTGATTAGCTAGTGTGGTGTCTCAGAAATAGCTTCACAACACCAGGAACTTATGTTCAAGCAAAATGTTTATCTCTGTCATTCTGAGCGATGCGCGAAGGAGCGCAGCGACTAAGCGCGAGTCGAAGAACCCCGAGGGTTTTTCTTTTATTCATACGGCATCAGGGAGTTCTCACAATACTCCGCCTGCTCTCAGGCACGATCCCTCATCATGGTTTTCCCAATCTCAGCTTTTTTCGCACTGTAAAGCTTTTTCTGAGACACCACACTAGTTGTATTTTCGTTTCACCTTGTCCGTGGAAACATACAGGATTTTGCGCCAACTTGGAGTATCATCGCCCAGCGAGGAAAATAGCATGCTCCCAGCTTATGGTGTCGTCGTGGGGCAGTATGTAAACTACACCACCAATCAAGGTCAATGGATGCACGTGGACCTTAACATCAATGCAGCCGGCGCGCAGTATCAAGCCGCCGTTGACGTGAACGAACCGAATGGCCTTTTTCAATATCAGGTCTTTAACAAGCTGGACATGAACCTGTTCGGCCCCATTGCGGGATTCTCTGCCGGCTGGCATCCATTGGCAGCTACACCCGCTTCCGGTGCAATGGATTATGCGCGAAGCCCAATACTCCAAAGACCGTTGGGCTGCTTGGCAATCTTCTGGGCAATGTGGAATGCCATTTTTCGGACCAGTTTCCAAACCTGGACCAACGTGACGGGAAATGAAGCTGGCGATGCATTGGTCGCCATGGTCACCGGATCGACAAAAGTCTTTGCCTTTGGCGCGCCTTATACAACCGGCCTTGGTGTCCATGACGTGCACTGCAATCAGGGAGACCCACCGGGCCCGTTCCAACATCTGGACGGCATCTGGCAAGATGGCTGCGTTTTTGCCATCAAGGCAGACGGCTCACTCTCTGCATACCTTGGCAAGTTCTCAACTCAATCGTTGAACACAGACAATAATGGTCTTCCGATCTAGTTTGTTTCTAATCTAGGATCGGACAATAATGGGACTTCGGCCTCAGTTCGTGCCCTTTCGACGGATAAACTAAGTTTCAAGCTAGAAATTGGGCGGAACTTTCCGGGCTAGACATTCGATCCATGACAGCGAATCGCTCCATACACTTACTCATTTTGGATGATGACCGCACCATAGCTGACACGCTTTGCATATCGTCAAACATTATGGCTATGAAGGCCGCAGCGCCTATACCCACAGTTCGGCTGTCGCGATTGCACGCGAATTTCAGCCGGATGTGTTCATTACTGGATTCAACAATTTATGTGACGAGAATGGTTGTGAGACGGCGATTGAAATCCTCAAATTTCTTCCCCAGTGTTTGGTATTCATCTACTCAGGCGCGGCATCGACAGCTGCCGCACTTAACCACTATCGTCAAGTTGGGTACCAATTTGAGGTTCTCCCGAAGCCCGTGCAGCCGCAGGTCTTATTGGAAAAGCTCCGCTCTCTGGAACGTAGCAGATGAACATCCGCTGAGATCTAGATAACCCGATCACTTGATAGAAATCCCTGCTCCCTTCCCCCTGATAAAATCATCTATTACCTCTCATGGGCAAAAATCTCAAGCCGCTGTGGCCCTATCTCAGTAAATACCGCGTCACGCTGTTTTGGGGCGCGATTACGGTGCTGTTCAATAACGGCCTTTGGGTGCTCTGGCCGCAGGTGGTGCGCCGCGCGGTGGACGACCTGAACCACAACGGCATTACGCATCAAAAGATCCTGATTTTCGCGATGCTATTGGTGGGGCTGGCGCTGGGCAAAGGCGTGTTCCAGTTTCTGACACGATGGCTGGTGATCGGCGTCTCGCGCGAGATTGAATACGATCTCCGCAATGACATGTTTCGCCACCTGGAATCGCTTTCCTATTCTTATTACCAGAAGAACCGCACCGGAGACATTATGGCCCGCGCCACCAATGACCTGAACGCGGTGCGCATGCTGCTTGGCCCGGCCATTATGTATACGGCAAACACGCTGGTATTTACGGCCGTGGCGCTGGTGTTTATGTGGCAGATCAGCCCCAAGCTCACGCTGTATGCTTTTGCGCCGCTTCCTATTGCCAGCATTGTTGTGCAATATATTGGGCGGCGGATCCATGAGCGCTTTGAGAAAATCCAGGCGCAATTTTCCGATATTTCCGCCCGGGCGCAAGAGAACTTTTCCGGCGCGCGCGTAGTCCGTGCTTATGCCCAGGAAGAAGCTGAGATCGCGCTGTTTGAGACCAGCAACCAGGAATATGTTACGCGCAGCCTTCCTCTGGCGCGGCTTACCGGCATGCTGTGGCCGACTCTGGAACTGCTGCTTGGCTTTGCTCTGGTGCTTG
Organism: Candidatus Angelobacter sp.; assembly: GCA_036515395.1. GTDB lineage: Bacteria > Acidobacteriota > Terriglobia > Terriglobales > Acidobacteriaceae > Angelobacter. The sequence goes on along the minus strand of DATBVH010000686.1, from coordinate 483 downwards.
TGCTGTGGCTGGGCGGACGTGAAGTGCTTCTGCACAAGATCAGCCTGGGCGATTTTGTGGCGTTCAACACATACATTGTCATGCTCACATGGCCGATCATTGCCCTGGGCTGGGTCATCAATCTTTTTCAGCGTGGGACCGCATCCATGGGCCGCATTAATGAAATCCTGGTGGCGCGCTCTGAAATTACCGATGCCGAGGTGGCGTCTGATCTTAAAACCGCTTCGGCCTTGCGCGGCGAGATTGAGTTCCGGCATCTTGATTTCTGCTATGACGGCGTTCCGGTCTTGAAGGACGTGAATCTCACGATACCGGCAGGCAGCAGCCTTGCTATCGTCGGGCCGACGGGCTCCGGCAAGACCACGCTAGTGAATCTGCTGCCGCGCATCTATGACGTACCGAGCGGTTCCCTGTTGATCGATGGCCGCCCTATCCGCGAATATCCGATGGAAACACTGCGCCAGAACATTGGCTTTGTCCCCC
>DATBVH010000685.1:0-4024 GCA_036515395.1 Candidatus Angelobacter sp. | reverse complement strand
CAAAAGGTTATTGCTGAAGGGCTGCCAATGCCATATCGAGGTTTCAGGATACACAGTGAAGAGTTTGGTTCTCAGTGGGATGTCGTCGGGTAGTAACAACGACACTAACGTTCCAGCGGCTGGCGCATGACTTCCAGTACGTTGCGTGGGAACTCCGGCAACTCGTCCAGAAACAAAACGCCGTTGTGCGAAAGAGAAACTTCGCCGGGACGCGGAATGATTCCGCCGCCGATCAGCCCCGCGTCGGAGATCGTATGGTGGGGTGAGCGGAACGGACGTACGCTCACCAGCCCGGAAGCGGCGTCCAGCACGCCGGCTACGCTGTGGATCTTGGTGGTCTCCAAAGCCTCTTCAAACGTGAGCGGCGGAAGAATACTGGAGACGCGCTTGGCCAGCATGGTCTTGCCTGACCCGGGCGGCCCGATCATGAGAATGTTGTGTCCGCCGGCGCAGGCAATTTCCAGCGCGCGCTTGGCCGTAAACTGCCCACGCACTTCCTTGAAGTCCGCCGCGCCGATCTGGTCAGTCTCACTCAGCATCTGCGATGTATCCACCTGAAGCGGAGAGATACCGTTGCCGCTGTTCAGAAGATTGACCACATCGATTAGCGACTTTACCGGATAAACATTCACGCCGCTGACGACTGCCGCTTCACGCGCATTCACTTCCGGAACAATCAGGTTGGCAATCTTCTTCGCGCGCGCCGCAATCGCGATAGGAAGCGCGCCGCGCACGCCGCGAATGCCGCCATCGAGCGATAGTTCGCCCACCATCACGTATTCTGGCAGCTCTTTTTTGATCAGCCCGCCATACGCGCCCAGGATTCCCATGGCCATCGGCAGATCAAAGCCTGAGCCTTCTTTCTTGATGTCCGCAGGCGCAAGGTTAATAGTGATCTGCGTAATCGGGACTTCAAATCCGCAATTTCTCAGGGCCGCGCGAATGCGTTGACGGCTCTCTCGCACGGCTGCATCGGGCAGGCCGACGGTCTGGAAATTCTCTTCCTGGCTTCGGGTGGGGCTAATATCGACTTCCACCTCAATGATATTGGCGTCGATTCCAAACACGGCGGCGCTCTGGGTCTTGAAGAGCATGCTTACGGGTGATCTCCTGGGCTGGCAGAGCATTCTAGCAAGAGTGGGCTTAAATGCAGAATTTTGCAGCCTGAATTACACCGGAAGTACCGTGGAGCCGTGGCCTCTTGAGTTACCTAAGTGCATGTTTCCATTGAATCTGCGCGCTTTTGAAAGTACCATCAAGCCATTCTCGCCGGTGCTTCTATGACGCATTATCTTGAGCCTCGCGTTGACATCAGCCTCGACGTTAAAGTGTGGGGCATGGACCTCTATGGAAAACCGTTCGTGCAGCACGCGCGCACGGTCAATGCTACCTCCGTAGGCGCGCGGCTTATCGGAATTGACTGCGTACGCGAAGGCGAAGTCATTTCGCTTCAGCATGAAAATCAGAAAGCGCGTTGCAAGGTAGTATGGGTTGGACGTGACGCGGCCAAGTCAAGGCAGATCGGCATACAGGTAGTTGAGCCCGACAAGAAACTTTTTGGCGCGAAGTTGAAGTCCCCGGCCATACAGACAACGCAGTCTGCTTCCCGCTTTACCGGCTTTGCCGGGGCGGCCCAGGCAGCGCAACAGGTAAGGAGACCTATGGCAGAACCGACGGGAACCAGAAGGGCCCAGCAACGTTTCAACTGCACCGGCGGCATTGAAATGCGCCGCAATGAAAGTGCGCCACCGGTCTTTGGCAATTTGAGCGATCTCAGCTTGACCGGCTGCTACGTTGAAACCGTGTCCACGCTGCCCGTTGGCAGCGAGATTCTTTTCATGCTGCGCATTCGCGAGAGCATTGTGCGCGGCCGCGCGCAGGTCAAAACATCCCATCATGCCGTCGGTCTGGGCCTGGTGTTCACGCAGTTGAGCAAAGATGATCAGAATAAGCTTGAATATATCCTGAGCCTGCTTTCAGGTTCGCTCGACCTGAATACCGACGATCAACGCAAACTCGCCCCGGAAGATCCGTTGCCCTCATTTCGCGCCCCTTCTTTCAATACTGTTCAGCCAATTTCACGCGGAGGTTCCAGCAAAATGTCCAGCCAGATGTCTACTCAGGTTACCCGATCGATTGAAGAACTCAATCAGTTGGAACAAGGGCTGGTGATTGATAAGGTGGACCCGCGCATCATTGCCCAGTTTCACGACGCGGTAGAGCATCTCCGCCAGACGGCGTGGTCTGTGGTGCAGTGGGTCGACCTGAATTCCTCCGGCGGCGACCCTTTTGAAGTCCTGCCTCAGCTTGAAGCCGAGCGCCTGCACATGTTGCGCAAACTGGCCCACAACGTCACCGCCGATCTCGACTCCGGCAGCGTGACGCGCTTTACTGAAGGCATTTCGAATATTTATGAAGAAGTGCAGGCGCTCTACCGTGGGCTGAGGAAAATTGTGATCGATTCGCCGGAAGATAAGTAGCCGCACAGCGTACGGAAGTACTAGCCACAGATTCAAGCTCTCTCATGAGCAAGGGTTGGCCTTGAACTCTCAGTCTTGAAGGTACTGGCAATGTCCGTCAGCCAGTGATCGAGTTTCCTTACTGGAATGGCCTTTGATTCAGGGCCAGCATCGTTCCACCAGAAGCAGATTTCGTCATTTTCACGGTAAAAAGGCAGGTCTTTGTCGACTGCTAGCCCGCTTTCAAAGTTCTGGCCTGCGGAACGAGCGATCGAAACGAACGAGTGCGTGGCGACTGGCTCTTCTGCACCGTCTTCACCTACTTCAATCAGTGTCTTTTCAAAATAGATAAATCTAAACGCATTCATGCTGCCCTGAATGAGATTGGTCGCACGGCTCACTTTGTACTCTTTGGAAGGTGATCGGCTAAAAGCATCTGCAGAAAATGTAATGCTCTCGACGCAATTCTTTGCAGAAAAGGCATAGTCATGCGACTTTGCATATCGGCTTAGCTGGGATTGCCGGATCCGTCTGCGAAGAAACGTATAGAAGGATTCAAGCAGAGATCCAATAAATGAGAACAGCAGATGTCCCAAGCGAGATCCCAGGGCTTTCTACCTTTTAGCTTTGATCACGACTTCATTATGTAGTGATAGGCATATTACAGCCCACTTATATTTCGAAGGCTCCTGGTCGCACTGGACAATCCCAGCTTCGCTGGAGGTATAACCACTAAACCCTTTCCACCGCCAGCGACACCGAGTTTCCACCACCAAGACACAACGAAGCGATGCCCCGCTTGCCATTCCGCCGAATCAGTTCATAAATCAATGTCACCAGCACGCGCGTTCCGCTGGCGCCAATCGGATGCCCTAGCGCTACAGCGCCGCCATTCACGTTGACCCGCGCCGGATCAATCCCGAGTTCCTTGATTACCGCCACCGACTGGACCGAAAAAGCCTCATTGATTTCGTACAGATCGACGTCTTCCGGCTTCCATCCCGTCTTGGCCCATATTTTCCGGATGCCATCCACCGGCGCCATCATCACCCACTCCGGAGCAACTCCGCTGGTGGCTTGCGCCACAACGCGAACCATCGGCTGTGCTCCCAATTGCTTTGCCCGCGAAGCTGACGTCACCACTACGGCCGCCGCGCCGTCATTCATCGTGGAAGCATTGCCCGCGGTGACTGTGCCATCTTTCTTGAATACCGGTTTCAAATTTCCCAACGCGCCTATGTTGCTGTCTTCACGAGGCCCTTCGTCCTTGTCAAATAGCACCGGCGCTTCGCCCTTTTTCTTTGCCGGCAGCTCCACCGGGACAATCTGGCTCTTGAAACGGCATTCCTTCCACGCCTGCACCGCCTTCTGGTGCGAGCTCACGGCGTATTCGTCCTGCTGTTCGCGCGTGACGCCATATTTCTGCGCCACGTTCTCACCCGTCATGCCCATGTGGTAGTTGTTGTAAATGTCCCATAGGCCATCATTGACGACGGAATCGACAATCTGCGAATTCCCCAGCCGGTAACCTTTACGCGCCTGCGGCAGCAGGTACGGTGCATTCG